>JBILOV010000118.1:0-7252 GCA_044374335.1 Bacteroidia bacterium
AGGGTGCCTTTGGAAAATCACTAGAATGGGAAGAACTTCCTGAAAATAAAATGAGCCGTGTTAAAATAGAAAATCAAGATGTTAATTTATTTAATGAAAATGATTGGTCTAAAATGAATGATTTTTTTGTTGCTAATCTATCAAACTTTGAAACTGCATTAGCGCCTTTCATAAAAAATTTGAAATAAGTTAAATAATTTCAAATTTCATAAAGCAATACAAGTCATGTAAAACAATTAAAATAGTTTACTAAGCGAATGTGCAAATAACTATATTTATAATACCGATTTAATTTTATTTATATGGATGCAGAAACAAAAAAAATTGGATCCCCTCCTGGAACATTAATTTATACAGGCGAGGAGCGAACTGATAGAATTAAAATTACCCTCATAGAGTATAATGATACTGAGTTTTTTGAAGATGTATATTATGATCTTTCAGATTGCTTATCGCATGTTAAGCCTAATATGGTTAAATGGATTAATGTGGAAGGTTTGCATAAGCCCGAATTAGTAGAAGCCATTGGCAAAATTTACAATATACATCCATTAACTATGGAAGATATTGTTCATGTAGATCAAAGACCAAAATTTGAGGATTTTGAACATTATGTAGTTGCTATCATGAAAATGATTAGCTACAATAAAGAAGTTGAATCAGAACAATTAGCCATTATTTTATGTGAGCATACCGTTATATCATTTCAAGAACCACATATTGGCGATGCGTTTGATATTATAAGAAATAGATTACGTCAGAGTAAAGGAAGAGTGAGAAAGCTAGACGCTGATTATTTAGCCTATGCTTTAATGGATGCAGTAGTAGATTGTTATTTTACAGCTATTGAAAAAATTGGAGATAAGATTGAAGAAATTGAAGAAGATATTATTAGCAATTCTGATAAAAAATCTTTACTCCAATTATATAATCTAAAACGCGAAATGATTTTCTTGCGCAAACAAGTATGGCCGATGCGAGATTTGATTAATAATATGATTCGTTCAGAAACGACTTTAATAAACGCGTCTAGCGATATGTATTTACGAGATTTAAGCGACCATGTTACTCGTATTATTGATACCGTTGAAACCTATCGCGATTTACTTTCTGGTATTATGGATATTTATTTAAGTTATAATTCTAACCGAATGAATGAGGTTATGAAAGTATTAACTATCATGTCGTCTATATTTATTCCTGTAACATTTATAGCGGGCGTTTATGGAATGAATTTTGAAAATATGCCAGAACTTAAAACCCAAAACGGATATTATATTACCTGGGGGATAATGCTATCTATTATTATAGGCTTGATGATTTATTTCAAACGTAAAAAGTGGATGTAATCTAACTTAGATTGTAATAGATTCTTAATCCAAAACCGTGTTGTAATTTAAATTTAGGATTGTAACCTAAACTTATTCGATCGTATGAAGGATTGTAAAGTAATTGAACCGTATATTTTGGATTGATGGTTAGGTGCATTCCAATTCCGCCAAAGGCACCTATACCGGCACCAATTAAATATTTTGCACTATAATAATTATATGGAGTTTGATTATAAACACTCATTAAATCTATGGTAATATTATTTGCACCGTTATTAAGTTCAGAATTTAAAATAGCTTCATTTTTTTGTGCCTTTGAAAAAATAATATTTAAACCACCTTCAACCATTAAATTTAATTTTTCGTGATTACCTAAAATCTTTTGATAGCCTAGTTGAAACATTAGACGTTGTTCAGCTCCAGTAATTGTAAATTGATTTATTTTGGATTGCCCTTGCAGTCCAGTAGTTGTTGGTAAAGTGGATGAAATAGTAAATTTACCATTTACTACTAATTTTGTTCCGTTAATATTTAATGATATACTTGATTTTTTATTGACCTGATAACGCATATTTAAACCAACTAAATACGTTGTAGTATATCTTAAATTAATTGGCATATCTTGCTCATTAAAAGACCAATCTAAGTGCCCAACATTAAGTAATTGAGCTATTTGATCATTACCGCCGGTAGCTCCGCCGTAAATATTCACAATTTGATTATATAAAATACTATTTGAAAATGTATTACGTTGCCCATTTTCATCAAAACCATAGCCATCGTAAATATAAGCTGTGTTTTTATTAGCTACAAAAGCACCAATATAAAGTCCTGCATGAAAACCTTTTTGAGTAGAGGGCTGGTAAGTGCTATCTTCTTCTGTTTTTTCATATTCTTGAGAATACGATTTTAAAGAAACTACAAACAGACTTGATTGTAGAAAAATAATAATAAGTGTTTTAAAAAAATAGTTCACCCTCAAAAATAGTTTTTTTTAGGGATTTATTAAATAGCATTGTTAAATTAATTCATTGATTGTTCAATGGCAACCATTAGCTGTTTTCTGGCTAAAAATATTCTACTTTTTATGGTACCTAATGGTAATTGCATTTCCTGTGCTATTTCCTCATATTTAAAGCCATTATAATATCTTGTGAAAGGAATTTTGTACTGATCTTCTAAATTCTCTATTTTGTTTAGGATATCTTTTGCCGCTAATCTTGATTCAGTAATGTCTTGGTGATTGTTTTTAAAAGCACGAGCCATTGCTAAATCAGCATTTGTTAAAATAATTTGTTTGGTTTTTACGGCACGTCTGTATGAATTAATAAACGTGTTTTTCATAATGGTAAACAACCAGGCTTTTAAATTTGTGCTATCCTCAAATTTTTCTCTATAAGTAATAGCTTTTACATAAGTGTCTTGAAGCAAATCTAAAGCATCGTCATTATTATGTGTAAGGCTTAAAGCGAAATTCTTTAATGATTGCTTTTCGTTTAAAATACGAGTGTTAAATTCGATAGCTGTCATAATATATATTGTTTAATGTTATTTAAAAAATCTTAAACAAATGTATATTATGTTTAACAATAATCATAATATATTAAACAAAATAATTGATAAAAAATTTAAATACCTGTTAATCAGATATTTAAAAGTTATTGTAACAGCTATAATTAAATGTATTTAAAAGATGTTTTATTGTGCTTGCATAAAAAATAGAAGAATTATTATAGTTTTTTGTAATAAAAAATAATGTAATTGTACACTCGTAAAAAGAAATTATTTTGAAAGTATTAATAAATTGTGAATAGATAGCACGATCGCTTTAATGCTGAACTTCAGTATTTAGTTACCTTCGACAAAAATTAGAAAAAGATGTCTCAAGAACTAAGTGAACAAGAAGAATTAAGAAGAGGAAAATTAGCTGAATTAAGAAAATTAGGCATTGATCCTTATCCGGCTGAAGAATTTAAAATAAATGTATCTGCAAAAGATATAAAAGAAAATTATGAGCGTGATAAGTTAAATTATAAAGATATTAAATTTGCAGGACGGGTCATGAGTGTTCGTGATATGGGTAAAGCCGCATTTGCTGTTTTACAAGATAGCAGCGAGCGTATACAAATTTATGTACGTCGCGATGATATTTGTCCGAATGAAGATGATAAGGTTTTATATGATATCGTTTGGAAAAAATTAGTTGATTTAGGCGATATTATTGGGATTGAAGGGTATGTATTTACAACTAAAACAGGAGAAACATCCATTCATGTTACTACATTTAAAATATTAAGTAAATCATTAAAGCCATTGCCTGTTGTAAAAACAGATGATGAAGGCAAATCTTTTGATGAGGTAACTGATCCTGAGTTTCGCTATCGTCAGCGTTATGTTGATTTAATCATTAATCCAAAAGTTAAAAAAACATTTGAGCAACGCACTAAAATAATTTCGTCTATTCGTAATTTTTTAAATGATAATGGTGCTTTAGAAGTTGATACTCCCGTTTTGCAATCTATTCCTGGTGGTGCAGCGGCTCGTCCGTTTTTAACTCACCATAATGCATTAGATATGCCATTATATTTGCGTATTGCAAATGAGTTGTATTTAAAGCGATTAATTGTTGGTGGTTTTGATTGGGTGTATGAATTCAGTCGAAACTTCCGTAACGAAGGCATGGATCGAACGCATAATCCTGAATTTACAGTTTTAGAGTTTTATGTAGCGTATCGCGATTATTTTTGGATGATGAATACCACCGAAAAATTATTGGAAAAAATTGCCACTGATTTACACGGAACAACTGAATTAACTGTTGGCGACAAAATAATAAATTTTGCAGCACCATTTAAACGGATTACAATTTTTGATGCCATAAAAGAACATACTGGCATTGATGTTAGTAAAATGGATGAAGTAGGTTTACGAGATGTGTGCAAGCAATTGCATATTGAAATAGATGAAACAATGGGTAAGGCTAAATTAATTGATACACTTTTTGGAGAAAAATGTGAAGGCAATTATATTCAACCAACTTTTATTACAGATTATCCTGTTGAGATGAGTCCGTTGACTAAAAAACACAGAACAGAAGCAGGATTAGTGGAGCGCTTTGAGTTAATGATTAATGGAAAAGAAATAGCCAATGCCTATTCCGAATTAAATGATCCAATTGATCAGCGCGAACGTTTTGAAGAACAAGTAAAATTAATGGAGCGTGGCGATCATGAAGCGATGTTTATTGATTATGATTTTTTACGTGCCCTAGAATACGGCATGCCTCCAACAGCTGGTATTGGCTTTGGTATCGATCGTTTGTGCATGTTACTCACAAATCAACCATCTATACAAGATGTATTATTGTTCCCTCAAATGCGTCCAGAAATACAACATATACCAACCGAAGAATTAGAAAATTAATTTATGAGTAAAATTATTTGTTACAGTTTACTGTTTATTGCGTTAGGTTTTTTTTCTTGTAAGGAAAATCCTAATGCAGATGAACAAAAAAAACCTCGAATATTCCCAGAATACAGTGAAGTGCTTGATGAGATTATTAGAAGTAAAGAAGGTGTTATTAGAGGGATTGACTTAAATAGTAAAGCCGATGTTATTACAAAAGCAGAAACGAAAGAACCTTCAGAAGTGGCCCATGATTATTTGTATTTTGAATATACTATTGATAGCATCACTAACTATTCGGTAGCGTATAATTTACAAAAAGATAGTTTGGATGAAGTAGAAGTGCAAATTAATTGCAATGATTTGGATTTAAGTTCAAGATTATTTACAGACTTAAAAACGTATTACGAAAAAAAATTACCTAACCCAACAGAAGATAAAGGATTTGTTGTTTATAATTGTTTTGAAGGACAACGGAAACCATTTGTTGTTTCGTTAACCGATAATAGTTCGCCAAATAAAGGCATTATAAACTTAGTTATTTATAGAGATAAGTAAAAGAATTAGTAGTGATATAACAACTTTACAATTCTCATGCTCTTATTATTTGGATCTCTAATGATGTATGATGTTACTTTTTTTGTAGAGTCAGTAATATAACTTATTTCATTTATTAAGGTCCCATTCTTAAATTGTTTTTCATTTAACAAACAATCATTAGCATCATACTCATAAGTTCTAATTTGCTCTAATTCGCCGTTACTATTGCTTTTATAAGTTGCTTTAGTTAATTGTCCTTTATCGTTGTATTCAAAATTACTATTTTGTGTAATCCAAGCAACAGTGTACTGTTCATTAATACTAATTGCTTTTTTATTATCATTTGAGGTAAAAATAATTTCTTTGTAGGACCTGCCTTCATCATTCATACAGATTTTTTTGTATTGATTTTTACCTGTATTAATGTATTTAAAACTTTCTTCACTAATAATATATTGACCACCTAATTTAAATTCGGTTTTATTTTCCGATACGTTGGTTTCTTTGCAACGCTTTTCTTTTTCTACTTTACTGTCAGTTGAATAATCATAGTAATAGCTTTCGTAATAAGAGCCATCGTTATATCGTTTTAATTTTAAGAGCGAATTTTCATTATAAAAATAATTAGTGGAAACGGTATCATAAACGTATTCATTTTTTGTGTACGAATGCCCGTTACTTATTTTTTTACGATGCCGATAAACCGGTTCAGAGTGGTACTCTTTTTGAATTATTTTAATGATAGAAGTAGTGTAAAAACGAGTGAGTAAACCATTTGCATTAAATTCATAATAAGTCAGTAGCCCCTTATCTTCAGCAACTTGTAAATCTTTTTTATCAATAATATCAAAAGTAATTGACTTAATTTTTTGACTCTTTATATATTCACTATTAAATGGTAACTGACTTTCAAAAGCAGATTCAGCCGTTGGAATTAATGTTTGAGATATCAGTGATGAGTGAAAAGTAACTATTGATAAAACGAAAAATACCGTGAGTATCTTAGATTTCACTTTCCATATATTATGTATTTTTTTCTTCAATTTGTTTTAAAGCATCTTTAATTGATTCACTTGGCAATAAACAACTATTATTCTTACAAATGTAAATTAATGTTTGTTCTTCAACATATCTGTTTTTTAGCAACGGCAAATCTGATTTTGAATCACTTAAAGCAAATATCACATTTGATGGTGTTTGTTTATATAAGGCCGTAAATTTTTCATTAACAGATTTACCAACAATTACTACTTCGGTTTGTGGTTTTAAAATTTGTAATAAAAGCAATGCCCAATTGCTATAACCCGGCCCATAATTTTCAATCTCTCTAATCACTGATTTTAAAAGATTTTGCGAGATATCATGATAATTAGTCTCATCATAATAAATCGAGAGTTTATGTAAATTCATTGCCATTTGCGAACTAGATGCCGGAATCACATTGTCGCTCCATTCAGATTTACGAACTACTAATTTTTCCTGCGTAGCATCTGTAAAGAAAAATGTATTTTGTTTCTTATCATAAAAATTGAGAATAGCATAGTCGCTTAACTTTTTTGAAGTTATTAGCCATTTTTCGTTTGCTGTAATTAAATAAACAAACATGAAGGCATCAATCACAAACGCATAATCTTCTAAAAATCCTGTAATAGAGGTATTGTTATTTTTGACTCTTAATATTTGTCCATTCTCGTTACAATAATTTGAGAAAATATAATTTGCATTTAATAGGGCTAAATCTTTAAATTCCATTTCGTCAAAAACCAAATAAGCTTCTGCTAATGCTTTACACATTAGTCCATTCCAAGATGCTAATACTTTATTGTCTAAGCCGGGTTTTACTCTTTTTGCACGTTCTTGTAATAAGATATGTTTACATGCATTTATTTTTTTATGAAGTTCAGTAACTGATAGGTTATGTTTTAAAGCTGTCATCGAATCATCAGCATCTCGCATCAATACGTAATTCTCATCTT
>JBILOV010000092.1:0-8134 GCA_044374335.1 Bacteroidia bacterium
AGTACGCTAAAGGATTAGAAGGAGATCAAAAAGACTTTGCCATTAATAGAATTGAAAACTTTTTTGAAGACAGCGTAGATGCCGGAATGCAGGACTTAGATAAGTTTGCTTTATTATTAGATCAGGTTTTATTGCGTGGCGAAAAAGTGAAAATTACAATGAAGGGCTATTGCAGTCCGTTAGCTAGTACAGATTATAATGTGAATTTAGCAAAGCGCCGCATCAGTAGTTTGCGCAATTATTTTATGGAATATGGTAATGGTAAGTTTGTAAAATATGTAGATAATACCAATGACGCTGAAGGCCGCATTGAGTTTTTTAATGAAGATATTGGAGAATTACCAGTAAGCACGGTGAGTGACGATGTAAAAGATGTTAGGAATTCCGTTTATAGCCCTTTTGCAGCAAGCGAACGCAAAATCCAAATTATTGCAATTAGTTATTTGAAGTAAATTGCTTGCTAAATCAATCATACTATTAAATGCGCTCTATCACAGTATTCACTTTAAGGATAACTTACCTTTACATTGTCTTAGTTGAAGAAGTCGTTCTTAAATATTGGTTAGAGCAGAAACAAAAAATTGTAACAAATTTTTTAAACTGTCAAACGCAAAGGCAGCGAGAGCTGATGTTAGTTAAGGTGCAAATCCATAATTAGCCAGATGATGAATATTTAAAAAGCATTGTCCGAAGTACGTTGTATATCCGTTTATTTTAGATGGGACTGAAATAGTGTATAGATGTAAGAATTTCGGTTCTTATGTTCAAAGGCAGAAAAAGCTGCATCATGTAAGGGTAACCTGCATGACTGATTGAAGCAGAAATAATCGTTATAAAAAACGAGATTAAACTGTAAAATCCGAAGCCGGCTTAAAAACCGATTGCATTTATTTCGATTTCAATTACGAAAGAAAGAATACAGGTTTAAGTGTTTTACTACATGAAAAACTTGAATCAAATCGGAAAAGCAGGCACGCAAGTAGCCTGCTTTTTTTTGAGAATAATTCATTCTAATCTTTACCCCAATTTTTGAAAAGCAATTCTTTCATCCCCATTTTGCATAAACACAATGCCACAATAGGAAAACTCGCATCTTGTAAGCACTTTTTGCATCGGAATATTCTGTTTATGGGTATCAATTCTAATATTGCCAACCTCTCCCATGCACCAATTTATGCACTGCGCTGCAATTCCTTTTTGAATACCATTTGTAGCAATTCTATGAACAACTCCGTATTTTTCATCATTAATCCAATTACCTTCATAAATGCATTTATAGGTTGGCTCTGCTTCAATTCCAAAATAAAACGTTCCTAAAATAGTGCTATCGTTATAGCAAACATAACTTTTTCCGTTTGATATGTCTGAAATAACCAATTCTCTTTTTGGATAGCCATCTAACCATTGATTGGCATTTCCATTAGCAGCCATATACGTTCTAGCATAATCATAGATTTTCATTATCTCATCAAGATCTGCTATGGTAGATTTCCTTATTTGCATTTTTCTCTTTAATCAATGAGGCTATTAACTTTGTTTGATTTGCAACTACTTTTACAAAACCCCATATAACAAAGATAATTGCTTTGTCTGCCATTACAAAAATAATTTAAATCGAATACTATCAAAAAGATTGTCGAATTTAATGGTTTGTTTTTTTATGATTTACAATATCTTAGGATTTAGGTTATTATTTAAAAAATAAATAAATTTGATGCAGTTTATAATCAATAGAAATGCATAATAAAGAGGAACTTTTTAAGATTTTAAATGAAATAAATGACTTAAATGAAAAAATTAAAAAACTTAATTTTTATCGTGCTGATTTAAAAGGTGCTGATTTAAGAAGTGTTGATTTCAGAGGTGTCAATTTAAGCTATGCTTATTTAAGACATGCGGATTTAAGAGGTGCTAATTTCAGAGGTGCTGATTTAAGAGTTGCTGATTTAGAGGGTGCTGATTTAAGTGAGGCTGATTTAAGAGGAGCGAATTTAGAGGGTTTTAATTTTCTAAATGTTAATTTAAGTGAAGCGAATTTAAATGGCGCTATATTAAAGGGCGCTATTTTAAGCGGTGTTAATTTATTTGGCGCTAATTTACATAGAGCTGATTTAAGAGGTGCTCATTTAGAAGGTGCTCATTTAGAAGGTGCCAATTTAGAAGGCGCTCATTTAGAGGGTGCAATAGGTTATAAAAAGCATAAAAAAAGCGGGCTGTTATATCCGTTTATCTTTTTTGTAGTGTTACTTCTGCTATGGCTATCCATGAGGCAATAATATTATAATAGCCCCACACCATGATATTATTTCTATCCACAAATACTACTTACCATCATTACTAGGGAAACATAAATTAATAAAATCATTAAATCCTGGTTTCATAGGATGAATCAAATATAAATTGCAAATAAAAACTGCGTGAAGGATTGAACGTAAATCCTTTTAAAACCAAGCGTTAGCGAAGGTATTAAAAGATTGAAGTGAAAGCCTGACCCGATCCGCCAGCTGGCGGAATGAGACACGCCCAAATAAATTTACTGCCCTTGTTGGTGTTATCACCAACAAATACAATTGTATAACTTATACTACTGCTTATAAAATTAGTAGTAGCATGAGAAAAAGGCTACCAAAAAAAATAGCTGTTGGTGATAACACCAACAGTGGCGAAAAATACTAAATTGCAAATAAAACTGCGTGAAGGAAAGAACGTAAATCCTTTTAAAACCAAGCGTTAGCGAGGGTATTAAAAGATTGAAGTGAAAGCCTGACCCGATTCGTCAGCTGGCGGAATGGGACACGCCCAAATAAATAAAATAATGATTTGGTATAAAACTATCCGGTTAAACTATTTTATGTATCAAAAACAATAAACCCTTGAAAAATTGATTTTCAAGGGTTTATTAATTTAAATCGTTGTCCGACTAGGGCTCGAACCTAGACTCTACTGAACCAAAATCAGTCGTGTTGCCAGTTACACCATCACTAAATTTTTTAAAAGGTCATTTTATTCCTCATTATTTTTTTGTAAATTAGCTGTATGGAAACATTAGTAATACAATCAAAATCAAAATCAAACATTAAGTTGCTATTTGAACTCGCTAAAAAGTTAGGGGATAAACCCGTTATTGAAAACGAAACTGCTCAAAGTATTGATAGAGGCTTAAAAGATTTGAAGCAAATTATAAATGGTAAAAGAAAAGCAAAAACTTTGGATGATTTGTTAAATGAGTAAGATTGAATTTTTAACGACTCATGAGTTTGAAAAAGAGTTTAAACGACTCAAGAAAAAGTATCATTCTTTACCAGATGATTTAAGAGAGTTTAAATCAGATTATATTGCTAATCCAAACATAGGAATCGATTTAGGTAATTATGTCCGTAAAATTAGAATTTCAATAAAATCTAAAGGTAAAGGCAAAAGTGGTGGGGCAAGATTAATTGTTTACGAGTTAGTTATTAATTTGGTTAAGCATGGAGTAGTTTTAGTTACTATTTACGATAAAAGCGACACAGAGGCAATTACAAACAATCACATTAAGGATATTTTAACAAGAAACGGTTTTAAATAAAATGTTTTAAACTAAAAAAAACCGCTTAATCATTGATTAGGAGGTTTTTTTTGTTGTCCGACTAGGGCTCGAACCTAGACTCTACTGAACCAAAATCAGTCGTGTTGACAGTTACACCATCAATAGTTTAAAGTATCCAAAAAGTCATATTACTTATTGATTATTTTCGGCAAAACTCCTTAGGCCTATTTTTAAAAACTTAAATCACAACCACTTATCAACCAAAACCAACCACTTACCAATTCGTCCTCTTTTTTTGCTGATAATAGGTAATATTTGTACAAAAAAAGCGTCATTAAACAAACAGAATCGTTTTAACATTAACAAAAAGATAGCATAAGAATATTGTTATTTAGAAACCTTTTTATTATGTTTGGCGTCATTCTAAAAAACCAGAAACTAACTAAAAAACAACAATCATGAGTAACAAAAAAACATCAGGCGGTTTTCCATTAATCGTTTCAGCAATTGCAATCGTTATCTGTTTAGTAATAGGTATCGCAGTTTATAAATTTGTATTAGGTGATCCAGGTAACTTTGATGCTGAAGGACCAGAAAAAGGACATCCACAAAATTTCTTTGGTATTATGTATAAAGGTGGATTTATTGTACCAATTTTATTAGGAACATTATTTACGGTTGTTTGCTTTTTCTTTGAACGTTTAATTACAATTCAAAAAGCTAATGGTGCAGGTGGAACAGATAAATTTGTAGCTAAAATTAAACAATTAATTGCTGATAAAGATTTAGATGCTGCTATCGCTGCTTGTGATAAACAAAAAGGATCTTTAGGAAACGTTGTTCGTGAAGGTTTAGTAAAATATCAGTTTGTACAAAATGATACAACTATGGATAAAGAATCTAAAGTTGCTGCTATTTCAAAAGCATTAGAAGAAGCTACAGCATTAGAATTACCAATGTTATCTAAGAACTTAAGTGTTATTTCTACATGTGCTTCTATTGGTACCTTAGTTGGTTTAATTGGAACGGTTGTAGGTATGATTCGTGCCTTTGGTGCATTAGCTGCAGCTGGAACTCCTGATACAGCAGCATTAGCAACAGGTATTTCTGAAGCTTTGGTTAATACATTAGTTGGTATCTTATCTTCTGCTTTAGCAATTATATTTTATAACTTCTTCTCTAACCGTGTTGATCAAATTACTTATTCAATGGATGAAGCAGGATTCTCTATTATTCAAGAGTTCCAAACTTCAGGAAAATAATTTTTTCCCGATAGCTATCGGGACTTTTATGGAATTAGATACTTAATTCCATCTATTAATGAATAAAAAAATAAAACATGGGAAAGATAAAAATTTCAAAGAGTGCACCTTCTATTGACATGACGCCAATGGTGGATTTAGCATTCTTGTTGGTTACCTTCTTTATGCTTACAGCATCTTTTCGTATGGCAGAGCCAGTAATCGTAGATCCTCCTTCTTCTGTTTCAGATAAAACACTTCCTGAAAACACTGTATTAATTACGGTTGATAACAATGGACGTGCATTTTTTGGTGTAGGAAACGGAGAAGCTAGGACAAACACCTTAACCAAAATGAGTGAAAAGTACGGTGTTAGTTTTAAGCCTGATCAAATAAAAAAATTTGGTGGCTTATCTAGTTTTGGTGTTGAGATAAAAGACTTGCCAAGATACTTAGATGCCTCAGAAGCCGAGAGACTAAAATTTCAACCACAAAAAGGTGTTCCGTTAGATTCATTGAATAATCAATTGAGAGATTGGATTCAAATTTCTGCTACAGAATTAAATATCATTTATATGAGAAATAAAGATAAAGCAGCAGAAACAGGACAAGAGTTTAAGGGAGAAAAGCCTCGTTATGCTATTAAAGCAGATTCAAAGGCAAAATACATTTATGTTAAAGATGTATTTAAAACCTTTACAGATATGAAAATTTACACTTTCAATTTGATTACATCAATGGAAGGTGGAGCATCAGTTCCGGCTGAAACAAAACATTAATATTAACTTTAAAACAAATTTAACATGGCAGAAATAGCAGAAAGCGGCGGCGGGCATGGTAAAGGCGGTAAAAAGCGCGCCAAGAAACAGAGTACGCGTGTGGATATGACTCCAATGGTAGATTTAGCGTTTTTGTTACTAACGTTTTTCGTTTTAACATCAACCTTTAGTAAACCAAAAAGTATGGAGTTAAGCTTACCAGCTGAACCACCACCAGGAAGTCCACCACCACCAGAAGTAAAAAATGGGGTTACTTTTTTATTAACTAAAGACGACAAAATTTTTTACTATGCTGGTCAGTTTTACGCAGCAGGAAACGAAAAAGGATTGCCTCCAACACAGTTAAAAGAAACAAATTTCAGTCCCGAAGGTCTTCATAAATTACTAATGGAACAAAATAAATGGGCCGTTGAAGAAATTAAAGGCTTAGCTGAAAAAAACAAAAGCAAACAACTGGCTGATACAGCATATAAACGTATGGCGGTTGATGCAACTGCGGATCCACGTGCAATTACAGTTTTAATTAAAACTGACGATCAGGCAACTTATAAAAACGCAATTGATATGTTAGATGAATTAAAAATTTGTAATGTTGGTAAGCGCGTTTTAGGTGTAGAAATGATGGCAACAGAGTACGCTTTATTACAAGAAAAAATAAAATAATATGACATCAAATTGGAATAGTGTAGTTGATGATTCTAGAAACGATATTGTTTTTAGTGGTCGCAACAAAGATTACGGTGCGTATGAGATACGCCGTAAATACAATTGGACTGTTACTATAATACTTGGCTGCATGATTGGTGCTTTGGCTTTAGGTATGGGTATTAAGTTTGTATTAGGATTAAAAAGTGATGATGCGTCGAAAGAAGCCATATTAGATATGACAACGATTGACTTAACACCACCGCCAGCGGACAAAAACGAACCACCACCGCCACCACCACCACCGCCACCACCAGTGTTAGAAACTGTAAAGTTTGTGCCTCCTGTAATTAAAGATGATGCGGTTGAAACAGATCCACCACCACCACAAGAAAAATTAACTGAAACTAATGTTAGTACAGTTACTCAAGAAGGTGATGGAGATGCGGTAGTTGTTCCATCAGAGGGAACTGGTACTGGCGTTGTTGAAGAAAAAGCACCTGAAATTTTTACTGTTGTTGAAGAAATGCCTGAATTTCCGGGTGGAGCAATGGAAATGATGAAATACATTCAAAAAAACATTCAATACCCTCAAATGGCTAAAGAGGCTGGGTTAAGCGGTAAATGTTTCTTGAAGTTTGTTGTAAATGGTAATGGAAACATAACTGATGTAACTATTTTAAAAGGTGTACCGGGATGCGGAGAGTGCGACAGAGAAGCAATTAGAGTTGTTAAATCAATGCCGAACTGGAAAGCTGGAAAGCAAAATGGTAGATCTGTTTCTGTATTCTTTAACTTACCAATCAATTTCCAATTGAAATAACATAACACTCATTATAAAAATCCCCTCTTCCAAAAGGCTGAGGGGATTTTTTTTACATTTCTAATTCAATCAACTAAGCAAAAATATAAACCAATTTTATGAAAAAATCTCCAACAGAATTAATAAACTTAGTATTTAGTGGCATGATGGTTTTATTAACATTTACAGGTGCTATTATTTTTTTCTTTACTGACTTGTTAAGCGATAAAGCATTTGGTGCCAAACGAATTATACTAGGCATTGTATTTTTAGCTTATGCCATCTATCGCTCTTATAGAATGTATAACACGAATAAGAACAACTCTAGCTCAACAATCTAATAGATTTTTTTAATGCTTCAATAAACAAATTCACTTCTTCAAAAGTATTATAAAAAGCAAAGGATACTCTTATGGTTCCCGGAATATTATAAAACTGCCAAAGTGGCTGCGTACAATGGTGTCCACTACGAACAGCAATGCCGTATTTATCTAATAAGGTTCCAATATCAAATGGATGAATAGTGCCAACATTAAAAGATATGACTGATGTTTTATGTTTAGCATTTCCGTAAATTACTAAATCTTCAATTTGATTTAATTGCTTGGTAGCATATTCTAATAGTTCGTGTTCATGTTTTTGAATATTATCAAAACCAATTTCTGCAACATAATTAATTGCAGCTGCTAAACCAATGCCACCTTCAATATGCGGAGTACCCGCTTCAAACTTTAATGGAGCATCAGCAAATTCCGTTTTTTGTAAAGTCACTGTTTTAATAGTTCCGCCTCCAGTTTGATAAGGCGCAAATTTATTTAACCATTCTTCTTTTGCATATAAAACACCAACGCCTGTTGGTCCAAATAACTTATGTCCACTAAACACATAAAAATCACAATCTAAATCTTGCACATCTGGTTTTAAATGAGGAACCGCTTGTGCTCCGTCAATTAATATAGCGGCCCTCCTCTTATCCTCCCGAAGGGAGGAAGATAGAACATGTATTTGTTCAATCATTTCTTTTACAGAATTAATTGTTCCGAGTGTATTAGAAATATGAGTGAATGCAACAAGCTTTGTTTTTGATGTAATTAATTGAGGTAGTTCTTCCAACATTAATTCACCTGCTTCATTTATA
>JBILOV010000108.1:0-7497 GCA_044374335.1 Bacteroidia bacterium
GATAATATCGATAAGAATTCTTTTGATTTACCATTTGATTATTTTTCATCGTTTGAAAATAGGTTGAAACAAAAATTAGAATTACAAGATGAGTTGGAGCAATATTCAGTATTGTCTGCTATTCAAAAAAATAACGCATTTGCGGTTCCAATTAATTATTTTAAAGAAACTGAACATACGCTAGAGGTTAAATCTGAATTAGGTTTATACACTAAGTTGCAATCCTACAAAACTTTTGAGTATCTACAATTATCAAATGATTACATCAATCATTTAAACTCTTCCGTTAATTATAAAATAGATTTAATTGATGAATTGAAAGAATATAAAATACTTTATTCAATAGATAAAGTAAATTCATTTATAGTTTCTGATACTTATTATGAAACTCTTGCAGAGCGCGTAAAAGAAAAGATTCATATATTTAAAGAAACCAAAATATCAGTATTGGATTCTATTCTTAATTATATTTTCGGTAAAAAAATGGCTTTTGCTTTTGGATTAGTTACTATTATATCTTTTTCTGTTTATTTTTATGAATCTCCTAAAAACCCTTTTGAAAAGCTAGATTGTAAAACATTAGCCTGCCTAGAAAGACAAGAAATTTTAAATAATACTAAAGTGATTTCTAATTTTGATGACGAGCAATTAATAGATATGGTGGACGTGAATAAACTACATCAACAGTTAAAGTCAGAAAAGAAAAAAATAACTCCATCACTAAATAAAATAAACGTTGATAGTATTTCTGAAGACGATTTATTAGATGAATTATAATGAAACAAGGCCCTAAAAATATATACATATTCCTATTTTTCATCCATGCAATTTCGGTAATGGCACAGCCAGGGACTAAACGGGATAAAATTGAGGCATTGCGAGTGTCTTTTATTAGTTCTAAAGTTACATTAACAAATCAAGAAGCACAGTTATTTTGGCCTTTATATAATGAGTATAATGATAAGGTTGATAATTTTAAAAAGTCCTTTCGTCAGCAATTTATTAAGAATGTAGATTTTATTTCCATAACGGATAAAGAGGCGGAATCCTATCTGCTAGCTGAATTAACATTAAAACAAAAAGAATATGAGTTATCAAAAGAGTACTATGATAAATTTAAAAAAATATTACCGATAAAAAAGATAGCATTAATTAGAAGGGCTGAAGAAGATTTTAAAAAAGAATTAATTAAAAATATAAAAGGCAATTCTTCCGAATAATGCATTTATCAAAAGCTTTATACCTCTTGATTTGCTTTGTGTTATTTAGTGCAAAGTTTTTAGCATTAAAAGATGATAGCTTAAAAATAAAAAAACAAGCCAAACATTATTTTCAAACCATAATTTATTCAGATTTTTATAGTACTGGAAAACGTAATTTACGTGATATTAATTTTGTTGGTCAAAAATTAAAGTCTTATAAAATAAATCAGTTTGTGTTTGGTTTTAACACGCCTTTGGTTACTAAAGATTTTTATAACAAAGATAGTACAGTCATTTCTAATATTCATTTTCTTTTAACTGGAGGATATTCAGCAGTAACTCCTAAGTTTTCGGGTATATCAAAAAATCACCATTTAAGTAGAACATCGCTAGGATTAAGAGCAATTTATAATACTGGAAAGAGAACTATTTTATTTGCAGAGTTTACTCCTTTTGTAACTCAAGACCGAGGATTTTCTTATACTAGAAGAATACGATTAGCTTCTTCTTTTATTTACAATTTTACAGTAAACAACTATTTTAGTTTTAGATTAGGTTACACCCGCTCGTTTGCATATGGTAATCGGTTAATCTTGCCATACATGGGAATTAGGATAGGTAAGCTAGATGGCATTAATTTTAGTATACAATTTCCTAGAAGCATTAGTTTTAATGTTCCTTTTGGAAAGTATGTCAAAACAAGTTTGTATACAAAACCACAAGGGGGAATATATTCCTTTGCCAATTCAGATTCTATTTACTATTTAAACAACGACAAAAATCTAAACTTTGGGAGATATGAATTTATTTGTGGACTTCGATTAGATATATTGCCGAGTCGGTTTTTTAGTTTTTATTTGAGCAGCGGTTTAACTACTAACAACTATATTAATTTTTATTCGGAAACTTTTAATAAATATAATAAGCAGAAACTAAATTCTTTTTATAGAGAAAAAATAGATGGTTCGTTGTTTGTTAATATTGGATTGGTGTATAAGTTTGGTAAGGTGAAATCCACACTGAATAATTACAATATGTATAATGCTTTAGATCTAAATTCTACTAATATTGAAAACGGCGTTAACACAGGCTACAATCAGGTGCCAGCTAAAGAAACAAATATTAAAAATGTTAGTCCAACTGAAATACAGGATTTAATAGATGCCCAGGATTTTTATTAAGTGTTGCAAAAACCAAAAAGTATTGCTCGCATGCAATAAAAGAATAATTATACAAAAATAAAAATCTTGTGATTAGGGAAACATAATTTTATTGATGTGTAATTTTTTAGATAAAAAGTGCAATTATCAAACACCATAATAAATTACGTAATCGGCTATATTGCAAAATTCAAAAGATTTGGACAAAAACAAAAGCCGAACTTTTAAAGATTTCTCTAAAAGTCCGGCTTTAGTACACACGAAGGGACTCGAACCCCCACCCTTGCGGACCAGATCCTAAGTCTGGCGCGGCTACCAATTACGCCACGTGTGCATTTACTGGGCAAATATACTACTTTTTGTAATTTATTTAATATTTAGTGCTAAAAATCACTAAAATCCCTTAATATTTTTTTAATTTGTACTTCATTAAATCTAACATTATGTACGGCAATTTTCAAAACCACTTACAAGATCAATTAAACGAGATAGAAAAAAATGGGTTGTTTAAAAAAGAACGAGTTATAATTACACCACAAGGTGCCAGCGTTAAAATTAACGATGGTAAAGAAGTAATTATTTTTTGTTCAAACAATTATCTGGGACTATCGTCTCATCCAAAAGTAATTGAAGGTGCAAATGCAGCCTTATATTCGCACGGTTACGGAATGTCATCGGTTCGTTTTATATGTGGCACGCAGGATATTCATAAAACTTTAGAAAAAAAAATCTCTACTTTTTTAGATCAAGAAGATACTATTTTATATGCAGCCGCATTTGATGCCAATGGCGGAGTATTTGAACCTTTGTTTGGCGAAGAAGATGCAATTATTTCAGACGAATTAAATCATGCCTCTATTATTGATGGGGTGCGTTTATGTAAAGCACAACGCTACCGTTATAAAAATTGTGATATGGCTGATTTAGAAGAACAGTTAATAAAAGCTCAATCGCAGCGTTACCGCATTATTGTAACAGATGGTGTATTTAGTATGGATGGCTTTGTTGCACCTTTAGATAAAATTTGTGATTTAGCAGATAAATATAATGCTTTAGTAATGGTAGATGAATGCCACGCCTCAGGTTTTATTGGCAAAACCGGCCGTGGTACCATTGAACTTAAAAATGTAATGAATCGTGTTGATATTGTAACAGGCACTTTAGGTAAAGCTTTAGGTGGTGCTATGGGTGGATTTACATCTGGTAAAAAAGAAATTATTGAAATATTAAGACAACGTTCTCGTCCCTATTTATTTTCAAACTCTTGGGCTCCTAGTATTGTTGGGGCAAGTATTGCCGTGTTTGATATGCTTAGCGAAACAACAGAATTGAGAGATACTTTAGAAAGCAATATCGCTTATTTTAAAACCGGTTTACGTAAAATTGGCTTAGAGTTTAAAGAAGGTGATTCGGCTATTGTACCAGTAATGTTGTACGATGCTAAATTATCTCAAGTGTTTGCCGATAAATTATTGTTGGAAGGAATTTATGTAATTGGTTTCTTTTTTCCTGTAGTAGCAAAAGGTCAGGCACGTATTCGTGTTCAGTTATCTGCCGCTCATACTAAAGCACATTTAGATAAAGCTTTAGCTGCTTTTGAAAAAGTGGGCAAGGAGTTAGGTGTAATTAAGTAATTTTTTATTGATTCAACTTTTTTGGTTTCTTAATGTTATTTGACTTTTTTTGGAAAAAACAGTCATGCTTTTTATTTAACGTTAAACCAATTTCCGAACTGAAAGTTTAAAAAAAGAACTATTTTCATTTAATATTTTTTGGATTTAGTTTCTTAATAATTTAGTTTAATAAACCATATATTTACGCTACAATTTAAAGTGGGAAACATCGTAGATCAAATAAAAGCGCCAATTAGCAAAAACATGGATGAGTTTGAAATTAAATTCAAACAATCGATGAAAAGTAGTGTGCCATTATTAGATAAAATTACAAACTATATTGTAAAACGTAAAGGCAAACAAATACGACCGATGTTTGTTTTTTTAAGCGCAACAAGTGCCGGTCAAATTAATGACAGTACCTATAGGGCAGCATCATTAATTGAGCTTTTACATACAGCAACTTTAGTTCATGATGATGTTGTGGATGATAGTAACGAGCGTAGAGGTTTTTTTAGTGTAAATGCATTATGGAAAAATAAAATTGCAGTTTTAATTGGCGATTTTTTATTATCAAGCGGTTTATTACTCTCATTAGATAATAATGATTTTCATCTTTTAAAGATTGTTAGTAATGCCGTTCGCGAAATGAGCGAAGGCGAATTATTACAAATTGAAAAGGCAAGAAAATTAGACATTTCTGAAGAAATTTATTTTGAAATTATCACAAAAAAAACGGCAACATTAATTGCCGCATGTTGTGCTGCAGGAGTTGCTTCAGTTACTTCTGACGAAAAATTAATTCAACAATTTAAAGAGTTTGGAATCAACACAGGCATTGCTTTTCAAATAAAAGACGACTTGTTTGATTTTGGAGACGATACCTCTATTGGCAAACCAACGGGTATAGATATTAAAGAAAAGAAAATGACGCTTCCTTTGATTTATGCTTTAAACAACTGCTCGTGGTTGGAAAAGAGAAAGATTATAAATATCGTTAAAAATCATAATAACGATCCTAAAAAAGTTACTGAAGTCATTAATTTTGTAATCGAAAAAGGCGGCATTAAATATGCAGAAAAAATAATGCATGAATATAAAGATAAAGCACTTTCTAATCTCGAGTCTGTTAAAGATAGTGCTTCAAAACAAAGTTTAATTCAATTAGTTAATTATTCAATCGCAAGAAAAAAATAGAAATGAAAATAGTAATTATCACAACATGTATTTTTTTTAGCTTGACTGCTTTGTTTTCAAGTTGTAAAAATAATGGAGCAGAAAATTCCGAAAAAATACATAAGGATTCGTTAGCCAAAGCCGCACTTAGTAAAAAAGTGGTTAACGAGTTTAGCAAGTACTTAATATCTCCTCCAGATTCTGATTACACAGGTGACTATATAGATAAATATCCAAATGGTATTATAAAATTTAATGGCTTTTTTAGATTTGGAAAACGTCACGGTCAATGGATGGCTTTTTATGAAAATGGAATAAAATGGAGTGAGTGCTTTTATGATCAAGGAAAAAAACATGGTTCAACGATGGTTTATCATCCAAACGGAAATTTATATTATTCAGGTTGGTATAAACAAGATGAAAAAGATAGCCTTTGGTTTTTTTATGATGATAAAGGCAAAGAACTTGATAGAAGAGCTTTCAGATTAGGCGTAGAAACAGGCTTAGTAAATTAGTTAAATAGTTGCCTTCTTATTTTTATAGCATCGGTAAACGAAATGGTATGAATTTTAGAGTCTAACCAAGCATAAAAATTAAAATATTCTAATGCATTTTTTTCATATTTATCTTTAAATACTGTTTCTAACTCTTCTTTAAATTTAATATAAGTTTGCTTTTGTTTGCTGTCACGTTTTGATAAAGCAATTTTCTTGAAATAAGTTAAAAATACAGATTCAAATTTATATTGTTTTTCCTGTTGTTTAAAAAATCTAACACTCGCTTTGTAGAGGTATGATAATAAATCCTCATTTCCTAACTCAAAATGCACAATCAAATTAATTAGCTTTGAAATACGAATTAAGTCTTGTCTTAAATCGTCGTAATTAGTGTTTATTATTTTATTGAGCCAATGCAAGGCTTTATTATACTCACCAACACCAAAATAAACCATTCCAATTGTATGATAAATTCTCACGAGTTCTTCATTATTTATTTTGGTTTCATATTTATCTAAACCTCTAATAACATAAGGTATAACATTGGTAGCTTTATCATGTTGTCCAATATAGGAATACAATATCATTTCAGTTACATGGGATTGAGCAAAAATAGCAATCTGTAAATTAGTAGCTTTAAACATTTCATTCATTGATAATGATTTAAGTTTGTCAATCATTTTAAATCCATCGTTATATTGTTTTTTGATGGCGCAATATCTAACCAAATAACCATGAGCTACAATATAATAATATGGCATTTCTGAAATAATTTGGGGCTTATTTTCAAGATCAATTATCAATTCGGATAAAGCATTATGCGCTTCATCTATCTCATTTAAAAGCATATTGGCAACACCCTTTATGAATAAGAAAATAATTTTAGATTTTTCAGATAAAAAACCATCCTGATTCGAGATACGTTTAGTTTCTTTAATGATATCTGTTATTTCATTTACATCCTCTTTACTTCTAGCAATCATCAATCGTGATGAAAGTGAATTTAATTTTGCAAGTTGTAATTCGTACGCAGCATAATTTTCTATTATATTAAATAAATTATTTTCTTCTTCAATAAGTGCATCAAGTGTTTTGTAATTTATTTCGCCAAAATGTGCCTCAATATCAATTAATACTTTCTCTTGCTCAACAATCTCTAATAAACTGTAAAATAGCTCATAATCATGAGCCTTTTTTTTAACGATACTCAATTGTTTTCGGGATTGTTTATATAAAGATTTATTAAATAGGAGTTGAATGTTTTTAATCTCTTCGTCAATTTTTGCACTTGCACTGGTTTCATGACGGTGAAACCTTAAACTTCTTAATATATGATGTAATAGTTGGTTTTTTTCGGAAGCAAAATGATTTACAAAAACTTCGTTTTTAAAATGATTTTTCACAACATTTTCGTGGTAGTTATCTTGTTTCTGAATAAAGTTGTACAGATTTATGTAGTTTTTATCACCCTGTTGCAAGGAGGATAATAAAATAAACTTTTTTTCCTCCTCAGCGGTTAAAGATTTAATAATATCAAATAAATGACTAGTTGGTTTCATGTGGTAATCCTATAATTTATGAAATTAATTTAACCAAGCTTTCGAATATTTCTTTTGCATAATTTTTCTCATAGGAATATCCGCGATTTTTGAATCAATGTAAGCTTCGATGTCAAAATAAAAACTTACATTTTTTTCGTGAGGGTCTTTCATCACTTCTTCTAAATCTTTTTTAAAAGAGATAAAAATTACTTTTTCATTCTCTTTGTTTTTAACTTTAACTTCTGATAATTTTTCAAAGTAAGAGAGAATTAATTTTTCAGTTTTAAAATATGAAGTTTGAGCTTTAT
>JBILOV010000094.1:0-8120 GCA_044374335.1 Bacteroidia bacterium
AATCCAATTTTTATTAAGCCATTTTTTCTTTTCACAGCATAATGAACTTTTTTCAACTGATGAATAATTTCAGTTATTAAAGCTTCGTCTGATGATTGTTGAAGTAATTGATTTTTAATCTCATCTAAAGCAATATTATTATCAGCTAAATTTTTAGCAAATACATACAATCTTTCCCAATGATCTTCATTCAATTGCATATACTTAAAGTTTAAACTAAGTTATAAAGAAACTATCATTTAAAAAATATGACAATTATCATAAACAAAAAAGAAATTATGCTCTGTTCATGCAGTGGTACTAAATACATTTCCGTTAGGTACTTTTTTCCAATAACGTTTATCAAAAGCTAAACAAATATTACGTAAAAATAATTTACCGGATTCTTTAATAATAATTTTTTTAGAGGATATATCAATAAGATCATCTTTAACGAACTCTACAAATTTATCTTCAACTTCTTTAAAACTAGAGTCAATATTTGTTTGATATTTACACATTAAATCTAATATATGTTGCCGAATCATTAAATCTTCTTCGGTTAATGAATGACCTTTAAATATGGGAAAATGTCCTTCATTTACAACTTTAATATACTCTTCCACCGTTTTAATATTTTGAGCAAAACCATCCCAAGTATCACTAATAGATGAACAGCCTAAAGCAATCAATAATTTAGTTGCGTTAGTTGTGTAACCCATAAAATTTCGGTGCAGTGTTCCGTTATTAAATGCTTCAAATAAACTATCATTAGATAAGGCAAAGTGATCCATGCCGATGTCCAAATAATTTGCTGAAATAAATAAATATTTACCAGCCTCATATAAACTACGTTTATAGGAATCAACTGGCAAATCTTTTTCGGTATATTTTCTTTGTCCTGGTTTTAACCATGGCACATGAGCGTAACTGTAAAATGCAATACGTTCGGGTTTTAAAGAAATAATTTTTGTAATCGTATCATTTATTGAATCAATTGTTTGATAAGGTAGGCCATAAACTAAATCAAAATTAATGGATGTATAACCAACTTCTCTTGCATTATCCATTACCTTTTTTACTTCTTCAAATGTTTGGTATCGGTTAATTGTGTCCTGTACTTTTACATCAAAATCCTGTATTCCAAAACTTACCCGTTTAAATCCTAAATCATATAATGTTTTTAAATGAGCTTTTGTTGTATTACCTGGATGACCTTCAAAACTAAAATCATGATCAGGCGCCACGTCAACAGTATCTAAAATTGATTTAAGTAATAACTCTAAATTTTCAGATGAAAAAAATGTTGGTGTTCCTCCTCCTAAATGTATTTCTTTAATTAATGGTTTTCCTTCAAATTGATTCAAATATAATTGCCATTCTTTTAAAAGCGTTTCAATATAAGGTATTTCAACTTTATGATTTACTGTTATACGTGTGTTACAAGCACAGTAAGTACAAAGACTTTCGCAAAATGGTAAATGAATATAAAGACTTATACCATCTTTATTGTATTTAATAAATCCTTGCGTAATGTGTTCAATCCATTTCTTTTCGTTTAAAAAACTATCCCAATAAGGCACAGTTGGGTAACTTGTGTAACGCGGTGCTTGAATATTGTATTTTGAAACTAAGTCCATAAATAATTAATTACATGTATTTAAGGTCATTATCTTTTTTAAGATGAATGATACCTACTAAATTTAAAATATAAATAAATGGATACGTTGGATCAATTTCATACCATTTGATTCCAAAATTTGCTCTTCCCCCAAATTTGTGGTGATTATTATGGTAACATTCACCCATCATTAAAACATCTATTGGTAATAAATTTTTAGCTGTGTCTCCAACCTTAAAACTAACATAGCCATATTTGTGCGCAAACCAATTAATAATTGCACCATGAACTGGTCCCATTAAAAAATGTATTGGTAGTAAAAGATACATCCACCATTGGGTTGCAAAATGATAGTAAAATAAAAAATATAATACTCCCCACGAAATTCTTACTAGCCAGCTGCCTGCTATTTTTTCAAAAGCTGGCCAATAAGGTACACCTTGCTTAAACTTATCATCCATTAATTTTGTATCTGATAATACTGCTAAATAAACAACTAATGTTTTTTTCATCATATCAAATAAGTTTTTTGAATATTTTGGTGAATGAGGATCGTTTTCTGTATCAGCATATGCATGATGCAAACGGTGCATAATACCATATGCTTTCGGACTAAGAAAAGAAGAGCCTTGAAAAAACCAAGTTAATATATAAAAAAATCTTTCCAAAAATATGTTCATAGTAAACATTTGATGAGCCGCATATCTATGCAAGAAAAATGTTTGCGCAAATAGAGAAAGGTACCAATGAGCAAGAAAAAATAGTATAATAGCCATATTGTTGTTTTAAGAAAATATTTATCAGTTTGATTATTAATTTATTTTTGAATATTGCTCGTTTTTTATTTCAGACAAGAAATTATCAATAATGCCTTGTTTTACATGTGGCATGACAACTATTTTATACCAATTTGGTTTTTCATCGTGTGAGTCAGGAACTAAATGATATTTCGTTGCCAAATCTAAACTCATATAATTTGCATTAATAGTCACGATATTTAAATCAGGATGTCTATAATATTTTATTCCTAATTCATCTAATTTTTCGCAAATAAACGATGCTCTATCTACTAATTGATGCATTTTAACAGTCCAACCAACAGAACCATGAATACGCAATATCATCCAAACACAAACTGCGTTTGCACCTGAACGACTTCCGCATAATGTATAATCTTTTCCTTTTACATATCCTGCTTCATTAGTGCATACATATTTCATATATTCTTTTCTGATTAAAAAAATACCTGTACCATATGGAGCTTGCAACATTTTATGCCCATCAATTGAAAAGGATGAAATATTTTTGTTACTAAAATTAAATGAATTGTTTTTATTTATGAATGGATAAATAAATCCACCGTATGCTCCATCAACATGAACTTTGTAATTTATATGTAATAAATTTAAAAAAGAAGTTATTTTATCTATATCATCTACGGAACCAAACATTGTAGTAGACATATTTACATTTACGATAAAATATTTAATACCGTTTTTTAATGCGGCTTCAATTTTTTGTTCAAAATCCTTAATTAAGATTTCTCGAGTTGTTTGATTTACGTCTATTTCAATTCCTTTTAAATTAAGTAAATCTATTCCTTTTGGGATTGAATAATGTGTGTCGGACGAGTAAACAACCGCAATATCATTAGTGTGGGCTTTGTATTCTTGTATATAAAAATTTCTATAAATCCATAAAGCCTCTATATTCGCTTCAGTGCCTCCGCTTGCTACATAGCCATCGTAAGAATATGGTTCGGCAGAAAATATTTCTTCAGCGCAAATTTTAATTAAATCTTTTTCTATTTCGTGAGTACCAGCAAAAAAATCTTCATGTTTATCTCCTAAAGTATGAACACCAATATGATTTGGATTTGCAATTAAGGTTGATAAAAAAGGAGCGTCTTTTAAAAAGGAAGCATCATCATAAAAAATCTCCGAATCTAAAAATGTTCCAGGTATTCCCAAAATATTTTCAGTTCTATAATTTGTGTTTTTACTTAATGATTCAAACACTTTACTTTTAATTTGCGAGTATGTATATTTTTCCCAGAACATGATTTATTTATTATGACATTTTTTTGGAGAACATTTTATTTGAGATTTTGATTTATATGGTTTTTCGCAACAGGTTACTTTAATATTTTCTTTTTCAAATTGCGGACTCAGATATGGAATGCCCAAATTTAATCCTCTTATGATAAGCATTAATGCCATCATTGATACTACATATGGCATTGCATGTCTAATTGTATTGCGATACTTTACTGTGATAAATTGGCCTAAGAAGGCAACAGCATACATAATTGGTACGGTACCTATTCCAAAATAAAACATAAATTCAGCACCTTTTATGTGATGACCTGAAGCAATAGCACCTGCTATCCCTAAATAAACTAAGCCGCAGGGTAACAAACCATTTAAAAGACCAATAAAAAATAAAAAATGAAGTCCTTTTTTATTAAATAAATTTCCAATCTGTAGTTTAACAGAATTGATAAAAGTATAAATGAAAGCACTACGTTTAAATTTTAATCTTTTTGTATTAGTAAGAATAACTGAAAGTAAAATAAATACTCCAATAGTAATTGATAAAATCTGCTGTAAGCCTCCTAAAAAAAAAGATTGTCCTAGTAAACCAAATACTAATCCCAAAGAAGTATAAGTAAAAATTCTACCTAAATTATAAATAAAAATTCCTAAATATTTTTTAATGGAAGAGAAATGATGCACAGGAAGTGCTAAGGCAATTGGTCCGCACATTCCGATACAATGAAAACTTCCAAGAAGACCTAAAGATATGGCGGATAAAATTAATGGCATTTTAATTAATAAAGATTACCTCTTCTTTAAAATAGTTTATTTTGTTACTAGTCCATGATAATTGCAATTTGTATGCCCCATGAATTAAATTTTTGCAACTTACGACTTGTTCATTATTTGCAAATTTCATTTTTAGTTTCAAATCCTTACTTGAATCTGATGGACGAAAAAAGTGAATTGTTCCTTCAAAATCGTTACTTAATAAATTTGAATCAATAGTTAGAACAATTTGATTTTTATTAATAGAATGCTGAATACTTTTTCCTAAATTCTTCTCATTGTTGATAGAATTAATTTTATCTTGAAACTTAATTTCCTGAGCATAATAATCACTGCTAACTAATTCTACATCTTGCCCAAAGCACATAAATACCATGGTTAGAATTAATGCCACAAAACTTATGTATAGTACTGTAATTTTTACACCGAAATTCATATTTTTAATTATTATGATTAAATTTAATTGGACCTAAAAAATTTGTTTTAACTGTTTTTATTTTTTTACCATTAGAATAAACTCCAATCTCTAATTTAACTTTTCGGGTTAGTAAGTCAGACTTATTAAGGTATACAAAAAATTCTCCTTCTGTTACTCCCTCAGGTTTTACAATGATTTCTTTGCCTATTAATTGTAGTTTGTAATTTTTGAAATTTTCAACTTTTAATACTACAGGTAATTTGTCTCGTGTTTTATTTACTAATTTTATGGTAAACAAATTACTTAATTGGTTATTAGGTTGTTCTTGATATAACATCCCTTTAGCTCTTAAAACAGTGGCATCATAATCTGAACGAGTTGCTAATAAAAATGCTTCCACCCCAATCAAAATTAAAAGAACAACGCTATAAGCCTTCATTCTTGTAGTAAATGTTAATTTTACTTTGTTCTTAATTCCATTTTCTGAATCATAACGTATTAGCCCTTTTTCTAAACCAACACTTTCCATCATGTGATCACAAGCATCAATACAAGCTGTGCAACTTATACATTCTAACTGGGTACCATTTCTAATATCAATACCTGTAGGACAAACCTTTACACATAAATTACAATCAATACAATCTCCACCTATTCTTACTTCGTTCTTTTTAAAATGATGCCTATCTTCACCTCTTACATAGTCATAAGCTACAATTACACTGTCTTTGTCTAATAATACTCCTTGCATTCTGCCATATGGACAAACAATCAAGCAAACTTGTTCTCTAAACCACCAGTATACAAAAAAGAAAACAGTTGTAAATAATAGGATGCCTATAAATGCACCTGTATGATCTTTTGGACTTTTTAAAATATTAAATACATCATCTATTCCTATTATATAACTTAGTAAGGTATTAGCGATGACAAAGGAAATACTATAAAATATTAAAAACTTTGAAACGCGTTTTTTAATTTTATCAGCATTCCATGGCGCCTTTTTTAATGCTTTTTGATAACTAGCATCACCTTCAAACCAATATTCAATTTTACGAAATATCATTTCCATAAAAATTGTTTGTGGACAAGCCCAACCGCAAAATAATCTACCAAAAATAACTGTAAATAATGCAATAAAAACGATGAAGATTAACATCCCTAAACCAAAAATGAAAAAATCCTGTGCCCAAAAAATAGATCCGAATAAAATAAATTTCTTCTCGGGTACATTAAATAAAAAGAGCGGCTCACCATTATATTTCAAAAATGGAGTAGTGAAAAATATAATTAAATATAACCATGTAAAATAAGTTCTCAGGTCATAGTATTTCCCAAAGGGTTTAGTGGGAAATACCCAGGCTCTTTGGCCTTCTTCATTTATAGTTGAAATGCTATCTCTAAATGATTCGTCGTGCTTGTCATTATGTTTATTTTCTTGAGTATTCATTATTTTATAGTGCTTTAAACATGATGATTAACAAACGTATCTCTTAAGAAATATGTATTTATTTTTTTGAAGTAACAGTTGCTGAAAGAGCAGCTTTTATACTATCTGCTTTCATTTGAATAATTAAACTATCACCTAAAACAAGTGTAGAATCATTTATTGGAGTTGCTCCACTTTCTATAAATAAATCACCTTGAGGCGCTTTTCCATTTGGCGGATTTGTCCCTCTTAATGATTTAATGAAAGATGTAACTTGCGCCATTTGCATAGGAGATAAATCTTCCTTCCAAGATTTCATTCCTTTTTCAACCCAACCATATTTTATTGTTTTAAAAATATCCTGTACGCTTCCTCCATGAATCCAATATTCATCAGCAAAGTTTGGTCCTACTGTACCTTCTCCCAATTTACCGTGGCAAGCAGCACAATTGGCAATAAATACATCTTTACCTGCAGTAATATCAGCAGATTCTGTTAATAGTTTAACTGTATTCTCATCTACATTATTAGTTGAATTTTTCATGAATGCATCCACTTCTACTTTAGCTTGAGCCATTTCATTAATATATTCTTGTCCCTGCAATGCACCTGTTTTTAATACATGAAAATTAAATAAATAGATCACTGCCACAGCGATAGTTAAGTAAAATCCATATTTCCACCAAGGCGGTAAATTATTATCTAACTCTTTAATTCCATCGTAATCATGATCTAATAAAATACTTTCTTCCTCTTCAATTGGCACAGCATCAGTTAAACTCATTAATATTTTAGACTCTACTTTTTTAGTTTTTTTCCCAACCTTTGGTGTTTGTGTTTTAACTAAAAAATTGAATTGAAAAAACATAAGTCCTAAAACTAATAGTTCAATAAATATTACAAAAACCATAAAGTAAAAAGTGAATTGATCTAATCCACCAATTCTTCCATCCTCTTTTGCAACAACTGCTATAACTTTATCCTGAGCCATCATTGAAACAGATGAGGATATCATTAAAAATGTGATGACACTTTTTATGGTAGAGGAATTATTGTTTGATTTATTACCATATTTATTTGTTAAAAAGTCGCTGTCAGCAATGTTTTTAAATACACCTGCAAAAGCAACTATAACAATTGCTAAAACAATAGCTGTAGCTAATAAAGTGATGAATAAAACATTCGAGAAATAAGTTGAAGTTTCTTTTACAGCTTGTTCTTGACAAAAACCTGCTACTGGCAATAGCATCGCTAGAGCAAGAGCTTTTATGTTTTTATTTTTTTTCATAAGTAGATATTTATTGTTTTTTTGGTCATATGGTTTAGCCAGTTTATCTTTATTTGTTTTTGTGTTTCGGCAAACATGGCTATTTCATATCTAGATATTTATTGTTTTTTTGTCATATGGTTTAGCCAGTTTAATCATTAGTATTTATGTTTTGGCAAACATGGCTATTTCATATAGATTAATTATTTTCGTTAATAGGTAAATTTCTTAATTTCTCGAAATGCTTTTTATTTCCTTTAATAACATATAAAGTAACTAAGCCAAAAAACACAACAAATACTATTAATGATATTAATGGATAAATCCCGATTCCGGTGATGCTTTCCAAATAGTTTTTAAATTTCATAGGTCTATTTTTATAATGAATTATTATTTCTGTGTTTTTACTCCTTCAGATTTAATATCTTTTCCTAAGCGTTGTAAATAAGATATTAAAGCAACAATTTCTCTATCTGGTAATGTTTCAATTCCATCCTTTTTCAAATTAGCCGTAATGTCTTTCGCTTGTTTTTCCATATCGACGATGGCAGTGTTTTCATAACCAGCAGGATAAGGAACAC
>JBILOV010000093.1:0-8120 GCA_044374335.1 Bacteroidia bacterium
AATAAAGAAAAGGCCAACCAGCGTTTTAAGCAATACCATACAAATTCGAATCTCGAAATTATTGAACACGATGTTTGCAATGATTTTAATTATGAAACTAAAATAGATTTTATTATTCACGCAGCTAGTCAGGCAAGTCCTAAATATTACAAGGTAGATCCTGTTGGCACTTTAAATGCAAATGTACTTGGCACCATCAATTTGATAAAACTTGCGCAACAACATAAAGTTGAATCTTTTTTATACTTTAGCTCAGGCGAAGTTTATGGTGAAGTAAAAGCTGAAGATGTTCCCATAAAAGAAGATACTTTTGGCTATATTAATCCTGCTTTAGTCCGATCGTGCTATAGTGAAAGCAAACGTATGGGTGAAAATATTTGCGTTAGTTATTTCACACAATATGGTATTAACGCAAAAATAGTTAGACCATTTCACACATACGGGCCAGGCATGTTATTAGATGATGGACGTGTATTTGCGGACTTTGTTTCTAATATTGTGAATAAGCAAAACATTGTTTTAAATAGTGATGGAAGTGCTAGAAGAGCTTTTTGTTATTTAACAGATGCAACTATTGGCTTTTTAACCATTCTTTTGAATGGAGAAAATGGTGAAGCCTATAATATGGGTAATCCACAGGAAGAATATAGCATTTTAGAACTTGCGAAAATTTTGGTTAATGCTTATCCAGAATTTAATTTGCAAGTGATCTTAAACACAACCACTAATGCGGATTATTTAAAAAGTACCATTACAAGAAATTCACCTAATATTGATAAACTAAAAAAATTAAACTGGAGTCCAACTGTAACTGTTGAAGAAGGGTTTAAGCGAACAATTTCCAGTTTTTTATAATATATTATGAGCACTAGCAATCAAAAAAAAGTAAGCGATTTAGTAGCTGATTTCCTTGAAGAGAAAGGAATAAAACATGTATTTGGAATTATTGGCGCAGGCAATGCCCATTTATTTGACTCAATTTATCATAAAGGATATACCGAAATTATTTGTGTGCATCATGAACAGGCAGCTTGTATGGCTATCCAAACATATTACCGCACCACTGGAAAAATTTCAGCGGCTTTATTGACTACTGGCGCTGGTTCAACCAATGGAGTAACAGGTGTTGTAAGCGCTTGGGCAGATTCTATTCCTGGATTAATTATTTCCGGTAACGAACATTCAAAATACATTGAGATTCACAAAGATTTAAGAATGTGGGGCGTTCAAGGTTATGATAGTTCGTTAATGGTTGATAAAGTTACAAAATACAACGGTAGAGTTTTACTACCAGAAAATGTTAACTATGAATTAGAAAAATCATTACAAATTGCTATGGTAGATAGACCAGGACCAATTTGGTTAGATATTCCAATGAATATTCAATCGTCATTAGTAGATATTTCTAAACTTAATAAATTCAATTCCTCCGAGCTTCCAAAAAATCAAACACAAAGCAATACTGAATTAGATAAAAGTGTTGACAATGTAATTGTGGCATTAAACAAAGCAAAACGTCCAGTAATTTGGCTCGGTCACGGAATTAAACTAGGAGGTGCACAACATTTAATCGAAAGCTTATTAGAAAAAACAAACTCTCCATCACTAGTAACTTGGGCAGGAATTGACATGATTGATTCTTATCATCCATTAGTATACGGACGTGCAGGAACTTACGGACAACGTTGTGCGAATTTTGTATTACAGAATTGTGATTTTTTATTGTGCATTGGAACACGCATGGCAATTTCTCAAATAGGTTATGATATTTCAGAGTTAGCTCGTGAAGCAGAAATAGCAGTTGTAGATATTGATAAATTCGAAATTGATAAATACAAGGATCGTTATAACCAAGCTATCTGTGCTGATGCGAAAAACTTTATTGAAAAATTATTAGCTAAATCAAGTTCAATCAATGCCGACTTTTCAGAATGGATTAATAAATGTAATGTCTATCGCGAAAAATATCCTTGGTTCTCACCTGTTGATCATCCTGATGAAGATGGATTTATTAATTCATACCAATTTATGGATCGATTAAATGATCATTTAAAAGATGACCAAGTTATTACTACTGACATGGGTACTGCCTTATTAAGTGGGCACCAAGTTTTAAAAATTAAAAAAAATCAACGCTTAATGACTTCTACTGGTTTAGGAGAAATGGGTTATGGTTTACCAGCTGCCATTGGCGCCTCTGTAGCTATTAATAAGGGCGAAGTGATGTGCTTAAACTGTGATGGAGGGATGATGATGAATTTGCAAGAACTGCAAACTATGGTTCATTACGAATTACCAATAAAATTATTTATTTTTAATAATGATGGCTATTTAATGATTAAGCATACTCAAAATGCTTTATTTAAAGGCAGAAAAGCAGGTGTAGATAAAAAGACTGGTGTTACTTGTCCTGATTTTAGTGCATTAGCAAAAGCTTTCAACATACCATCATATCAAATTAGAACCTGGGAAGATTTTGAAACAGTAGTTCCAAAAGTACAAGCGCATAAAGGCGCTGTGATATGCGAAGTGTTTATGCACCCTCAACAACTATTTGTGCCAAAATTATCGTTAGCTATTCAAGAAGATGGAAGTTTAGTCTCTCCACCTTTAGAAGATTTATCACCATTATTAAAACGCGAAGAGTTAGAAGAAAATATGGTTCATGGATTACATCCGAAATCAAAAAATTTAAAAGCTTAATTGCATATGAAATAGCCATGTTTGCTAAAACACAAACACAAATGAAGATAAACTGGCTAAACCATATGACAACTTAAAAACAATAATATCTACATATGAAAAAATTAAAAGTTGCCATTTTAGGTAGCGGAAATATTGGGACCGATTTACTAGTAAAAATCGAACGTTCAGAATTTTTGAAATGTTCGATGTTTATTGGTAGAAATTTATCTTCAGCTGGTATGACTAAAGCTATTGATATGGGTATTAAAGTTTCTGATAAAAGCATCAATGCAATTATTGAAGAACCAAATGATTGCGATATTGTATTTGATTGCACATCAGCTAAAGATGCTGTAGCTCATTGGAAAGTATTAGAGAAATTAGGGAAGTTTGTTGTTGACTTAACTCCAGCTAAAATAGGCATCCTATGCATTCCTGCAGTAAATTTACAAGAAGCTATCAAACACCAAAATGTAAATATGGTTACATGTGGTGGACAAGCATCTATACCTATTGCTTATGTTTTAGGTAAAACACAAAAAAATATTGAATATATTGAAGTTGTTTCAAGTATTGCATCTCGTAGTGCAGGTCCAGCAACCCGTTTAAATTTAGATGAATATGTCGATACAACTGAACTAGGAGTTAGAACCTTTTCGGGAGTAGAAAAAACAAAAGCCATTTTAAATTTAAATCCTGCTCAACCTTGTATCGATATGCAAACCACCATTTTTGCAAAAGTAAAGGAAGCCAACATGGATGCGTTGAAAAAAGAACTGGATGTAATGGTTGCTCAAATAAAAGCTTATGTGCCAGGCTATCATATTTTAGTTAATCCAATTTATGAAAATGGCAGAATTGTAGTTATGGTAAAAGCATTGGGCTTAGGAGATTATTTGCCTAAGTATGCAGGAAATTTAGACATTATTAATTGCGCTGCCATTGCAGTAGCTGAAGAATACTCAAAACAAAAAACAAAATAATTATTTTATGCAAATTAAAGACATTAAACAAAAATTTGAATTAAAAGCATTAAACAAAGTTGAATTTGTAGATAAGATGCATGAATTACATAAAGTTCTTTTTGATTTATCAGAGAACTTAGAAAATACTGAAATAGCTAAAATTGAAATTGAAGATGGTAAGGTAATTTTCACCTCTCGTAAAACTCCTTTTCACCCGGGTGGCGCAAAGTTTTTTGTTGATGAATTAGACAAGCGTATTACACCATTAGAAGCATTTAACTTCAATATGTATGAGCAAGAAGATTCTGAAATGTTATACAAACTAGTAAGTGATAACGATACTATTTTTGATATTGGTGCTAATATTGGATGGTATTCCAATCACTTATCAAAGAAACTACCTAATAGCACTATCTATGCTTTTGAACCTATTCCTGAAACCTTTGCTCAAGTGCAAAGAAATACGGATTTAAATCAATCAAAGAATATTATTCTAAATAATGTTGCTTTGTCTGATAAAATTCAAACCTTAACTTTCTTTTATTCTCCAACTGTTACTGGCGCGTCCTCTTCTGTAAACATTACAGAAAATGATAGCATGGTAAAATTACAATGTCAGACAAATACGATTGATCATTTTGTTAAAGAAAAAAATATTACGAAATTAGATTTTATTAAATGTGATGTTGAAGGTGCTGAATTTATGGTATACAAAGGTGGTGCAGAAACGTTTTCAAAACATACGCCTATCATCTTCACTGAAATGTTGCGTAAATGGGCCGCTAAATTTGGCTATCATCCAAATGACATCATTGATTTCTTTAAACAATTTGGATATAATTGCTATACCTCTCACGATGGTAAATTAAAAGCTATTGATAAAGTAACAGAAGAAACGATGGAAACTAACTTCTTCTTTTTACATCCAACAAAACACGCTGATAAAATTAAATCATTAAGCTAAACTCAATGAAAAAAATTGCCATTCACGACCCAACACTAAGAGATGGAAATCACGCCGTGGCTCATCAATTAAGTGCTCATCAAATCGATTTATATACCAAAGCTGCAGAAAAAGCTGGTGTGCCTGTAGTTGAAGTTGGCCACGGAAATGGACTTGGCGCCTCCTCGTTACAAGTAGGAGAGGCTTTAGAAAGCGATGTTACTTTATTAGAAACTGCGCGTAAAAACTTAAAGAGTAGTAAATTAAGCATCCACTGTATTCCTGGTTTTGCAACTATTAAACGTGATTTAGAAAGAGCTATTTCTATTGGCGTTGATGTAGTTCGTGTTGCTTCTCATTGCACAGAAGCCGATATTACGCAACGTCATATTGCTTTTTGTAGAGAAAAAGGGAAAGATACTTATGGTGTTTTGATGATGAGCCACATGGCATCTGTGAAACTATTAGTTGAAGAGGCTCAGAAAATGGAGTTGTACGGTGCTGAAGGTATTATTATTATGGATTCTTCCGGAACTTATTTACCTGCCGATGTTACTGAAAGAATTAATGCCTTAGTAAATGGTTTAGGAGTTCCAGTTGGTTTTCACGGACATAACAATTTAGGAATGGCGGTTGCTAATTCTATTGCGGCAGTTGAAGCTGGCGCAAAAATATTAGATGCTACCGCTCGAGGTTTTGGTGCAGGTGCAGGAAATACACAATTAGAAGTATTAATTGCTGTGATGGAACGTATGGGATATGAAACAGGAATTAATTTATATAAAATGCTTGATGCTGCTGATTTAGCAGAAAAAGAATTAATGCCAAAAGTACCAACCATCAGTTCTGAAAGTGTGGTAAGTGGTTTGTCTGGTGTATTCTCAGGATTTGCTAAACATGTATCTCGTATTTCAAAAGAATACAACATTGACCCTAGAGATGTGTATTTTGAATTAGGAAAAAGAAAAGTAGTAGCAGGACAGGAAGATTTGATTATTGAAGTAGTAATGGAACTTGTAAAAAACAAAGAAGATTAATGAGCGCAAAAGCAATTAAATTAACTTACGATAATTGTCGCACTTCTAGTGCCGACTTTAATTCTTTACAGGAATTAAAAAACAGAACCATTTTAATTACAGGTGGAACGGGCTTTGTAGGCAAATGGCTAACCGAAATGGTTTGCTATTTAAATGCAGAACATAAATTAAATATAAAATTATATTTATTAGCTAGAGATACAGAAAGCTTTAAAACAGAAGTTCCTCACTTAGCTAAAAACCCTTGCGTTAATTTAATTCAGCAAGATGTAAGACATTTAAGCGAATTACCTAAGGATGTTAACTATGTGATTAATGCAGCTGGTAGTCCTGATAGAATGGAACATGCCAGTAAACCATTAAGTACCATTGATACATTTTACAAAGGTACTAACTCTGTATTAGAAGGGTGTTTTAGATTGCCAGGTTTATATAAAATCATTCATATTAGTTCGAACTACGTATATGGTACTTTAAATATTGATACGATTAAAGAAACCGATATGGGATCTTTAGATTGTAATTCAATTAATGCTACCTATGGAGAAATTAAACGAATGACAGAAACGTTATGTGCTGTGTATGGTAATCAGCAACATTTACCAATAACAATAGTTCGTCCTTTTGCCTTTGTTGGTCCTTATCAAAAATTAGAGAAACCTTGGGCCATCAATAATTTTATAAGAGATGCCATTCATGGTGGTCCAATTAAGATTTTAGGAAATGGTAATACACAACGTAGTTATTTATACGGAAGTGATCTAGCCTTTTGGTTATTGAAATTATTAGCCAAAGGAAAAACGGATACGGTTTATAATGTGGGAAGTGCTAATAGCATTTCGTTAAAAGACTTAGCAGAAAGCATTAAAAATATTGTAGATAAAAAGCTAGAGGTGATTGAACGCTCGTCTAAAGAAGTTTACAACCAAACATCAAAAGCAACGCCAGATTTAAGTTTAATAAAAAAAGATGCTCAAATAAAAGAAAATTATACTTTAACAGAAGCCTTGAAACATACTGTAAATTGGAATAAGTTAATAAGGAAGTAGTGCTGAATTTATCATAAAAAATGTGAATACAATTCTAGTTTTGTATGATATTTTTTTTTAATGAAGTGAAAATTATTTAGAACTTGATAACAATGTAACATGCCCTGTTTTTTTTAGTTTTACTCCAAATGTAGAAGTAATTTCTGCTAAATAAACATATATACCTTGTTCACATAGTTGTCCCTTCTTTTTTCCATCCCATCCGATGATTTCTTCATTGCTTTTAAATACTTGATGTCCCCATCTATCAAAAATAGTTAAGTTTATTTGAGCTATTCCATATCCAACCGGAATAAATACTTCATTGTATTTATCGCCGTTTGGAGTAAAGGCATTTGGTATAAAAACGTCCCAATCTTTAGTAACGGTAACACAAACATCATCCGTTGTTCTACAGCCAAAATTATTGATTCCTTCTAATGTATAGCATGTGTTGTTTTGAGGATTTACGGTTAGAGAATAACAATAATTACAGCTCAATGGTATACCATCTGGAGATAAAAAGCCGACGTTGGTATTACCTGTTCCAAATAAAACCAATGTATTATCAATATTGATAGTAGTATCTGATCCAGCATTTATTATCGGTAAAGGATTAACAACCACTTCTACAGTTTCAGTTGTTATGCAATTGATGTTTGCAGCAGTTACAGAATAAATAAATGTTCCAGAACCAATAGGGTTGACATCCGTATATGAATTAAAAGGATTGCTTAAACCGGCTATTGGGCTCCAAGTATAGGTGTTTGCTCCGGCAGCATAAATAGTAGTTGATTGTCCTTCACAAATTATAGCTTGCGGACTCACCGTAATTGTTGGTGCTGGTATTACATTTACCTGAACCGTGTTAGATGCTGTGCATAAAAGAGTAGAATTACCACTTGATCCTAATATGGTATATATAGTTGTTGTAATAGGATTTGCAATTGTAGAACTGCTATTTGGATTTGAAATAGTACTTGCTGGAGACCAAGTGTAATTTGATGCCCCAACTGCAGAAAGTGAAGATGTTTGTCCTGCACAAATTGACGGCGGATTTGCTATTGCACTAATTGTAGGTGTTGAAACAACCGATAATGTTGTAGTAGTTGAACTCACACAACCAAATGCATTTGTTCCCGATACAGAATATACGGCAGTTGAATTTGGATTAGCATTTACATTAGCACCATTTACAGAACTTAAAGTTGGAGTAGGGGACCAAGTATAAGTTTGTGCTCCACTAGCAGTTAAAGATGCTAAACTACCACTACAAATAATGGATGGACTGCTAACGACTGATATAGTTGGATTTGAAGTTATTGTTACTAAAACTTGAGCTGAATTTGTGCAAGTACTGGTAGCGCCAATAACGGAATATGTTGTTGAAGTTGGAGGAGACGCTGTAACAACACTTCCATTAGTTGAACTTAAATTTAAACTTGGCGACCAAGTATAAGTT
>JBILOV010000023.1:0-17032 GCA_044374335.1 Bacteroidia bacterium
TATGCTCAAAAAAAGGTTTTAAATTACTGTAATCTAATTTGATATGCTGAACTTCTTTAAATCCATTAGTAATGATATGTAATTGATACTTTTCTTTTAAATACAATAACACATCCATTGCCCCATCAATTAAGTGCGTTTTATATGGAGATATTTTTAAATAATCATCAGCCCAAAGATGAGCTAAATTTAAATTATCATACTTGAAATGTAAAAATGATTTATAAAAACGTTGGTAACGTAATTCCTCCTTGGTTGTCTGCTGTAAGCTATATAAATGCCACAACTCGTGATTAATAGATTCATAAATATCGATAAAACTATCAAAATCTGTTTTACAATGCAATTTAATATTATGTTCTAAAAACAAATGCAATAAAGCTTCTCGAGAATTTTTTTCAAAATCCCACAGGGTGTTATCTAAATCAAAAAATATGTGCTTTATATTTTTAATCTTCATAAGTATTAAAATGTTGTAACTCTTTAATTAAATCAATATACGGAAATTCAGATTGCAGCGTAACACATTTTTGATAAAATTGATGCTTAAATTTAATAGAAGATTCAGTTTCTTTATTAAACAATTTATGGTTGTAAGCCTGATGTATTTGATTTACCTTTTCATTAATGCTTATTGTTTTATCATTAAAAAATACTTCAGAAAACTTTTTCCAAACATAATTTATTGCCTGTAAATTTGGATGCGCCATATCTGATTCATAAAAACGATAGTCTCTTAAATCGTCATTTACAAGCTCATAAACTGGGAAATAAATGCAATTGCTATTATTTTTTATAATATTGTGAACGGACTGTATTAAAATAGATTTACTTAAATTATTTTCTACTACTCCATCGCGCAAATGTTTAACAGGAGAAACCGTAAAAAGTATATTTAATTTTGGATAATGTAGTTTTAGTTTATCTATTAAAATTTGATAAGCCAATACAATATCTTGCGTTTCTAATAATAATTTATCAAATATAGATTGTGGTAATTTATGGCAATTTGCTACTACCTTATTTTGCTGAATACTTTTATAAGCAAAAGCTGAACCAACTGTAATCATTAAAAAAGAAGTCGATGTCAACTTTGAATTCCACTCATCAATTGTTGTATTCAATTTTTCAATCAAATCAAATTTAGTAGTTGAAAATACCGAGCTATGAGCTTCCAATGAAAACCAAATTCCTTCTTTTTCAAACACATCATCTTCGTTAAAATATATTTTCTCAATAATTCTATTTAAAGAAATCTCTATACTTTTTGGATTAAAAACAATTCCGAATGGGTTTGATTCTACATTAAATTTCAAATTGCTTAAATAATTTCCGATATGCTCGCTAAAACATGAGCCAATCAATAACACACCATCTTGATGGGTTATTTTTTTCTGACTAACTTCCGGTTTAAATCCTAAATGAAATTGCATAGACTAAACATTTAGAAAAAGAGGATACATAAACTCAAATCTTGCATAACTATTTTTTTTAACTAACGTTGTTCTAAACTCCATGCTTCCGGCTTATCACCAAACAATATTTTTGTTTTAGCCCAAACATTTTTAAATAACTCAGATTGACGGTATGCTTCCAAATAAGATGCATCTTCCCAAATACTAAATGTGAAAAATATATTTGGATTATTAATATCTTGCAATAATTCAACATGGCTGCAACCCTGCATTGCTTCAATAAACTTTTTATTAGTATTAAAAACAATTTTAAAATCCTCAATATATTCAGATTTAAAAGTCATTTTGACAAATCTTTTAATCATAAATTTCTACTATTATCCTATCAATTTTATATTTACTTAAAACTTTACTTTTCATTGCTACTTTTGTAGCTGATTGACCTAATAAAGATATTTCTAACAAATCCATAGAATTAAAAAAACAAACAATATCACCAATTTTTACATCGTCATAGGTATTGTAAATTTTATAAACATTAGATGAGGGAAGTGCAATTGAAAATCGTTTATTACCAATATGTTTTTCAAATTCTTGTTTTGTAATTGTTGTTATTAAATTACCAAAAGAATCTTCGTATAACACCATTCCTTGTAAATTATTTGGAGTAGAAAAACTTTCAAAATTAAATAACTTACAATAGTCTTGAGTTTCAGAACAAAAATCTTCTAAAGCAACTTTATTAATTAATTTACAGGCAATTTCAGCAAAAACATCTCTTAAATAAAATGAGTGTTGTCGCGCTGAGTCAAAATATAATTGATATACTGTTTCATTAAATGTTTTATCAATAAGTGTTAATAAACCATTATCCGGACAAATAATATATTGTCCATTGTATTTAGTTAATAAATAACGCGTATTATCAATTGATAAATTTGTTATCGTTTCTGAAGAATTTAAATATTTTATAGCAAATAAATGAATGGTATCTTCCGGAAAATAGGGTAATGCACTTTTTAATGCAAAAGCACCTTCGTTGTGAGCATGCATATTTACCTCACAAGCTAAATCAACTATTTTGGCATTTGGTTGTTTAGAATATATTATGCCTTTAACCATTGCTAAGTAAGGGTCGCGATAACCCAAATCTGTAGTAATAGTGATTATAGACATTTTGAAAACTTTTTGATGATATTGTAAAAGTAAATAATATTTTAGGCTTACTTTTATCAAACAAAGTATTTGATTAACCGAATTATTAACATAAAATTAGAACATTGATAGAGAAAATAATAACATTAGATAGCGTTGAACCTGTTGAGATATACGGTGTAAATGATGTTAAACTCAACGTTATAAAAAAATATTTCCCAAAACTTAAAATTATTGCAAGAGGATATTCAATAAAAGTATTGGGTGACGAAATTGAAATTTCGCATTTTGAAAAAAAATTAGCCATGATGGTAGATTATTACCACAAAAACGGTTTATTAACCGACACTGTTATTGAACGTTTATTAGGACAGACCGGCGATAACCTATTACACGCAAAGGAGGAAGCCACTGGGTCTGATATTATTTTATTTGGAAATAGTGGATTAGTTATTAAAGCCCGAACCGATAATCAGCGTAAAATGATGCAAGCGGTTGGCAGCAATGATATGATTTTTGCTGTTGGTCCTGCCGGTACAGGAAAAACATACACAGCAGTTGCATTAGCAGTAAGAGCTTTAAAAAATAAAGAAGTAAAACGAATTATTTTAACGAGACCTGCTGTAGAGGCTGGTGAGAATTTAGGATTTTTACCTGGAGATTTAAAAGAAAAATTAGATCCATATATGCAACCTCTTTATGATGCGTTACATGATATGATTCCTATTGACAAACTAAACCAGTACATTGAAGCTAAAATCATTCAAATTGCTCCTTTAGCATTTATGAGAGGACGAACTTTAGATAACGCTTTTGTGATTTTGGATGAAGCACAAAATACCACTGAAAGTCAGATGAAGATGTTTTTGACGCGTATGGGAGCAAATGCTAAATTCATTATTAATGGCGATATGACTCAAATTGATTTACCACGACACCAAACCTCAGGATTAGCGCAAGCAGTTCGTTTATTGAAGAAAACAGAAGGTATTGAAATTATAGAATTAACAACTGTTGACGTTATTAGGCATCGGTTAGTGAAAGCTATTATTGAAAAATATGAAGGAGATGCAATTAAAAAAATGACGTAAGATTCAAGAAAATAACTAAACGTTAAACATTTTTAAAATTAATAAATCATTTTCTCGCTTGTAATGAAGCTATAATATTAAATATAGAATAATTATAAAACCCACTTTTTTTGTTTGCGAATTTAAAAATCGCCCATTAATGATGTCATATATACAATAATTGTAAAAGAAATAATAATAAAGTTCTCTTCTACAAAAAAAAATCTGGAAAATTAAATTGATTATAGTACCTAAACATAAAAAATAACAAAAGTTTAAGTTGATAATTAATTGTTCAAATTTTTAAAACTAGTAGCGAAAAGTACAACCCAAACAATTGATACTATCAGTCTTGTTACTACAAAAAATGCAGCGATAGGTCCACTACCAATTAAGAAAAAAGATATTATTGCAGGTGTAATTTCTCCAAGAGAATAAATAAAAAACCCTATTTTTTTCAACTTCCACATCATTAACACTCCATAAAAGCATATACTTGAAAATAATACTCCAATTATTAAATTTAATAATGCATTATCAATAGCTTTTTTTATTACATCCTGAATTCCTGTCAAAAGCCCATAAGTATTTCCTTCACCTTTAACCATATTTGCTAAACTAACTTCAGAAACTGTAATAGAATAATATTCATAAATATTCCAAACAACAGTTAGACAACATCCTAAAATTGATAAAATACAAAACACAGTTAAAAACTGCGAACGATTTATAGAGTTATCTTGCTGCTGATTATTGAATAAGGTAGTTTCTTCCATCATTTTTTTTCTAAAGATAAAACTATTATAAACTAAAAAAAATAACTTATTACCTAAGCATTAGATGTTAGCCAATGATTAAAATTATCTTCAGCTATATTTTTTTGTTTCAGCTTTAAAATATCAAAATAACTAATGGCCTTTAAAGGTCTATTTAAAATAATAGACTTCAATTTTTGATTTGAAGAAACAATGATTTCAATATCGTTATCAATAAAATAATCCATCCAATTGTTAAAATCATTTTTAAGAGTATATCCATTTACTGATATAATTTCATCTCCGATTGATAAACCAGCTTTCCAACTTGGAGAATAAGGTGCAATTAATGTCACTTTTCTATTATTTCCAAAATCAATAGTCTTAAATCCATAAATAGATTCACACAAATATTGACTTTTTTCTTTTATTAATTCAATATCTATATAATCGAAACATTCCTTTAATTGTGTTTCAAAATCTTCTGTTCCGTATACATACTTTTCAAAAAAGTTTTTTAAGGATATGCCAGCCGCTTTTTCACAAAGAGTTATAATATCATTTTCAGAATACCCTTTTATTTTTTTTCCAAAATCATTATATAATTCTCTACAAACATCTCTTAACCCTTTTTGATTATTTGTATGTTTCATAATTAAAATATCCAACATAAACGCCACTAAATTTCCTTCGTCATAAATAGAAGTTTTACGATATGGCGCCCCGGGAACATAACCATCTAACCAAGTTTCCCAGCTCGAATGCGCTACTGATAGATTAAAACGCCCATAATTATGGAAATGTTTTAATAAGCGTTCTTCCAAAGTATTAAAGTAATCTTGCACACTAAATACACCACTAGTTAAAAGTAATAAATCACCATAATAAGTTGTAAAACCCTCGTAAACATAACCAGTACGAGCATAATTTTCTCTAGTAAAATCATATGGTAACATTTCTACAGGTCTGATATATTTAATATTCCATGTATGAAATAATTCATGACAAGAAACACCCAAAACATCTTCATACGTTTTTCCTTTGTTTAAATTGTAACCAGGCCCAATTGAAATAACGGTTGATTTTTGATGTTCAACACCGTGATAATATTTAAATGGTAATATTTGAAACATAAAATGATATTCATCTACCGGAAAACCTCCCCAAAAACTTAATTGAGTCTTCGTGAATTTATAAAAATCAGATTTCATTTTTTCGAAGTCAGGCTTGCATTCACCTACAAAATGTAACCAAAATTTAATACCATTTATTACATAAAAATCCGACTGAAGATTAGCGCTTGCCATAATCGGACTATCTGCCAATTCATCAAAAGATTCAGCTAATAAAATGCCATTATCTCTTTTTAAGGATGTGGCTATTTTATATGTATCCGGAATAGCAAGTTCAACGGTATGTTTTTCATGCATTCTATTAGGTATATACATGCATAAATGAACTGGGTTTACGTATAGCTGCGTTTCATCTGCAAAACAATTACCTGCATTAATTTCGCTAGTATGATAGCTATAAGTAACTTTAATTTTATTAGCTCCATTAGTTTCAATGACCCATAAATCTTTAGTTAATTTTGTATATGCTAAAACATTATCATTATTATCAAAGGCATCAAATCGTTTTAAGCTTTTAGCAAAATTAACTAATTCGTATCTCCCTGGACGCCAAACTGGTAATTGCAACTGAATAAATGGAGTGGAAATTTCGTCAATTGTTAAATCAACATAAATATAGTGTGAACTTGGATTTTTAAGGTATAATTTATAGTGAATCATAATGTGAATTTAGGTTCTAAATTATACAAACCATAAGCAAAAACAAATTATATTTACACTTAATAATGAAGCTAATCATAATATTAATTTTTCTACCCGCCTCTTACTTTTCTCAAGTAAATGATTCTCTACTTTTTCAATTAAAAAATATAGAAAACGATACTGAACGAGTAAATCAATTATACATTGCTGGATTCGACTTAAGAAATACAGATCCTGAAAAAGCTTATCAATTTGCAATTACATGCGAAAAGGAGGCTTTAAAAAGTAATAGCATAATTCATATTGCTAAAAGTTACAATTTATTAGGAGTTTTATTTTATAAAAAAGGAAATTATGCAAAGGCTCTTCAATTTCAAAAAAAATCTTTGCATTTAAATAAATCCATTCAAAACGAATTTGGTATTGCCATCAATCATGCAAATATTGGTAATATTTATAGCGACATTAATTATCCTACATTAGCCGAATCATCCTACTTACAATCACTACAGGCTTCAAATAAAACAAACAACACCCTTCAGATAACTCGTTGTTTAATAAATATTGGTTCATTAAAGTATAATCAAAAACAATTAAATTCCGCTATAAAACAATTTAAGGAAGCATTAAAATATGCTAATATTATTAATGATCACAACTTAATAGCCTCATGCTATAATAATATTGGTACTATATTGAGAGAGCAAAACCAATTAGATAGTGCTTTAATATATCTGGAGGAAGGATTAAAAATAAGACAATTAATAGATGATGAATTTGAATTAGCGGACAGTTATAATAATATTGCTATGGTGTATATTTCACAAAAAAACTATAACCAAGCAGCAAACTTTATTATGTTAGCTGGAGATATTTGTAAAAAATATGACTATCCTGAGGCATTAGCAGAACTCTATCACACACGGTCAGTATTTTATGAAGCTCAACAAAATTATGAACAGGCAAATATATGGCTAAAAAAACATTACAATTTAAATGATAGTTTAGAAAAAATTGAAAAAGAAAATAATGACAATCAATTTTTAATTGAAGATGAAATTAAACAAAGTTCTAATTCCGCAGCTAAAAATTCTCAATTCAGTTGGTTGCTTATCTCATTTATTGCCATGCTGATTGGTATTCCTTTATTTTTATTAAAATTTAAAAGATGAGCAAAAAAAAATCTTCGACAGGCTCAGATGCCAAAAATAGAGTAAATGTTGTTTATTCTACAAATCCAAGTTTTAACTATGAAAACGATGATTATGAAGCGCAAGTGACATTGCCGCCGCAGCAACAAAATTTAAAATTATTTTTAGATAGAATTGGCGGTGGAAAACTTGTAACTCGTATAAGTGGCTTTATAGGAACGGATAATGATTTAAATGAACTAGCCAAAACCTTAAAACAAAAATGTGGCGTTGGAGGTAACAGTAAAGATGGAAATATATTAATACAGGGCGATAATAGAGATAAACTGCTAGAACTTTTAACCAAAGCCAATTATAAAGCCAAAAAAGCTGGAGGTTAGTATAATTTGTGATTTTTATAAATTATTGAATTATAGATTAAAAATACCGATATTAGAAACTGAAAAACAAACCAATTATGACACCTTTATTTGAACTTTTAAAAATTATTATTCCTGCTGGAGCAGTTTTTGCAGCAGCCTATTTTTTAGTAAAACGTTTTTTAGATAACGATCAAAAAAGACGAGAATACGAGTTAAAGAAAACCACTTTAGGAACCATTACTCCTTTAAAAATTCAAGCTTTTGAACGTATTGTGATTTTTTTAGAACGAATTAATCCAAACAGTTTGGTTATTCGTGTAAACAAAAATGGCATGAGTGCTCGCCAATTACACTTAGAATTGGTAAATGCAATAAAAACAGAATATGAACATAATTTATCACAACAAATTTATTTATCATCTGGTGCCTGGGAATTAGTTAAAACATCAAAAGAAGAAATTATTCAATTAGTAAATATTTCATCTTCAAAAGTTGCTCACGATGCTAATAGCTCTGAACTAGCAATGATGATTTTAAACATAACAAATAATTTAGGTAAAAAATTACCCAACGATGTGGCTATCGATTATATCAAAAAAGAAATTGCTGAACTATTTTAACTAACAATTCTGTCACATCGAGCGAAGTCGAGATGCTCATTTTCATCTCACTGTCTAGTTCTCGACTCCGCTCGAACTGACAAAAAAACAATAAAATGCAAAAATTATTTACAGAATTTACCGCAACTACCGCTTCTCAATGGAAAGAACAATTAGTAAAGGATTTAAAAGGAATTGATTACGATTCCTTGGTATGGAAAACTAATTCGGGAATTGAAATACAACCATTTTATACAAACGAAAATATAAATGCTAACACTACTCCCGTTTTTAACACAAACGATTGGGCAATTTGCGAGACTATTTTTGTTGAAGATGAAAAACTTGCTAATACCCAAGCCTTAAATGCTTTACAAAATGGAGCATCAGGATTAGTATTTCATGTTTTCAAAAAAACAGATTTTGCACTACTTTTAAAAGATATTTTATTAGAACATATTTATTCCTTATTTAAAACAAATTTGGAAAACGAAAAAGAATTAAATAATTATTTGTCCTCAATAAATTGTGGAACTAATTGTTTTGTTGAATGTGATAATTTATTAAATGGAACTCTTAAAGAGCAAGATTCAACTATTTCAATCAATACAAATTTATACCAAGAAGCAGGTTCTAATACTATTAATGAATTAGCATTATCATTGGCGCATTTAAATGAATATTTAAATGTATCGTCAGTTGTAAAAAAAATACATGTTTCAATATCGGTTGGCGGCGATTTTTTTATGGAAATTGCAAAAGTAAGAGCTCTACGAAAATTAATTAATTTTTTATTAAATGAATACAAACTAACTGCCAATATTCATATTCATGCTCAAACTACCTCAATTAATAAAAGCTCTATAGATAGTTACACAAACATGTTGCGTTCAACTACGGAAGCAATGAGTGCTTCAATTGGAGGCGCAAATAGTATCTTGGTTTTACCTTTTGATGTAGAGTTTAATTCGCAAAACGATTTTAGTTCTCGTATGGCGCGTAATCAACAATTAATATTAAAAGATGAAAGTTACTTAAATAAAGTAGCTGATATGGCTGCTGGTTCATATTACATTGAAACCCTAACTGAGACTCTTTGCGAAAAATCTTGGGAACAATTTAAAGTAATTGAATCAAAAGGTGGATTATTAGCTTGCTTAAAATCTCATTATATTCAAGATATAATTTCTAAAGATGCTGAAGAATTGATAAAACAATTTGAAGAAGGTAAATTAGTTCTAGTAGGAGTGAATAAATTTCAAAACAAAAACGAAGGATTAAACGTGGCGAAAAGAAAAAACACTGTTCATCCTTCAGGAATTAAAACTATTAATTTGAGTGAATCTATAGAACAACAATTAGCTAAATAATTATGAGAAAAGATTTTTCAGATATATCCTATCAAAGTTCTAATGTCACGCTGAGCGGCGTCGAAGCGTCAGATAATTTTATGACAGCCGAACAAATTACCTTAAATACATCATACACCCTTGCAGACACCAAAGATTTTGAACACTTAAAATTTGGTGCTGGAACACCTCCTTTTTTACGTGGTCCCTACTCTAGTATGTATGTTCAAAACCCATGGACCGTTAGGCAATATGCCGGTTTTAGTACAGCAGAAGAGAGTAATGCCTTTTACAGAAGAAATTTAGCAGCCGGACAAAAAGGCTTATCTGTTGCCTTTGATTTAGCAACTCACCGTGGTTATGATAGTGACCACGAACGTGTGGTTGGTGATGTAGGAAAAGCAGGTGTAGCGATTGATTCTATTTTGGATATGAAAGTATTATTCGATCAAATTCCTCTCGACCAAATGAGTGTAAGTATGACGATGAACGGTGCGGTATTACCCATTTTAGCATTTTACATTGTAGCTGCGGAAGAACAAGGTGTATCAATGGATAAACTTTCTGGTACCATTCAAAATGATATTTTAAAAGAGTTCATGGTGCGTAATACTTATATTTACCCGCCAGAGCAATCGATGAAAATTATTGCAGATATTTTTGAATTCACTTCTCAAAAAATGCCAAAGTTTAATTCCATTTCTATTAGTGGTTACCACATGCAAGAAGCAGGTGCGACAGCAGATATTGAATTAGCCTACACATTGGCCGATGGATTAGAATATATAAGAACAGGCATTAAAGCAGGTTTAGACATTGATGCCTTTGCTCCTCGTCTTTCTTTCTTTTGGGCTATTGGCATGAATCATTTTATGGAAATTGCTAAAATGCGCGCAGGTCGTATGCTTTGGGCTAAAATGGTAAAACAGTTTAATCCAAAATCGGCTAAGTCGATGGCATTACGTACACATTGTCAAACCAGCGGTTGGAGCTTAACAGAACAAGATCCATTTAATAACGTCACTCGTACTTGTGTTGAAGCTTTAGCGGCAGCGATGGGACATACTCAAAGTTTACACACAAACGCATTAGATGAAGCTATTGCCCTACCAACAGATTTTAGCGCTCGTATTGCTCGTAACACACAATTGTTTTTACAAAACGAAACTAATGTATGTAAAGTAGTTGACCCTTGGGCAGGTTCATATTATGTTGAAACCTTAACACATGAGTTAGCTCACAAAGCTTGGGAATTAATTGAAGAGGTTGAAAAACTTGGCGGCATGGCTAAAGCCATTGAAACAGGAATTCCTAAAATGCGTATTGAAGAGGCCGCTGCTCGCAAGCAAGCGCGCATTGATGGTGGAAAAGATATTATTGTTGGCGTTAACTTATATCAAACCAACGAAAAAACAAACATCGATATTTTAGATGTTGATAACGCAAAAGTTAGAACACAGCAACTAGAGCGTTTAGCAAAATTAAAAGCAGAACGTAATCCAAAAGAAGTGGAAGCAGCTTTATCTGCATTAACAGAAGCGGCTAAAACCGGGAAAGGAAATTTATTAGAATTAGCAATCAATGCTGCTCGAGTGCGTTGTAGTTTAGGAGAAATCTCTTACGCACTGGAAGTTGTATTTGGAAGATATAAAGCAAACATCAGAAGTATTGCTGGTGTTTACAGTAAAGAAATTAGTATGGATAAACATTTTTTAAAAGCTAAAGAATTAGCCGACAAATTTGCTGAATTAGATGGTCGTCGTCCTCGTATTATGATTGCTAAAATGGGACAAGACGGACATGATAGAGGCGCGAAAGTAATCTCTACCAGTTTTGCCGACATGGGATTTGATGTGGATATTGGACCGTTATTTCAAACACCTGCAGAAGCAGCAAAACAAGCAGTTGAAAATGATGTGCATATTTTAGGTGTATCATCTTTAGCAGCCGGACATAAAACATTAATTCCACAAGTCATTGAAGAACTAAAAAAATACGGAAGAGAAGACATTATGGTTATTGCAGGAGGTGTCATTCCTCAGCAAGATTATAACTTTTTATATAAATCTGGTGTATCAGGTATATTTGGACCAGGAACTGTAATTAGTATTTCTGCTATTGATATTTTAGAAAAATTAATAGAGAATTATAATTAATGCACAAAGGCCTATTTACAATATTATTATTGATAGCATCCAACACCTTTATGACCATTGCGTGGTATGGGCATTTAAAATTTAAAAATGTTGGCATGCTAATAGCTATTTTAATTAGTTGGGGAATTGCTCTTTTAGAATATAGTTTAATGGTTCCTGCAAACAAAATTGGAAGTAATTTAAATGGAGGGCCATTTAATATGTTTCAATTAAAAATAATACAAGAAGTAGTTTCTATAAGTGTTTTTGTTCTTTTCACCTTATTAGTATTTAAAACCGAAACACTAAAATGGAACCACATTGTTGGTTTTTTGTGTCTATTTATTGCTGTATATTTCTTTTTTAAAAAGTAAATTTAACTATTATTTTAAATGAAAGAAGTTAATCAAATACTCACCGATTTAAAACGAAAAATATATAAACCCATTTATTTTTTAAGTGGTGAAGAAGCGTATTACATAGATTTAATTAGTGATTATATTGAAAAAAACGCATTAGACGAAAGCGAACAAGAGTTTAATCAAACTATCTTATACGGAAAGGATGTTGACATGAATGCTATCATTTCTGCGGCAAAACGCTTTCCTATGATGAGCGAATATCAAGTAGTTATAGTTAAAGAAGCGCAAAATTTAAAAGAACTTGGAAAAACTTCTGAAGAAGATGATGATGCTAAAAAACCAGAAACAAAAACTAAAAAATCATCGAGTGTTGCAAATCCTTTGGTAGGTTATTTACAACAGCCCCAGCCTTCAACTATCTTAGTATTTTGTTATAAATATAAAACGATAGACAAACGAAGTGTCATTTACAAATCTCTTCAAAAAAATCATGTTTTTTTAGAGACTAAAAAAATGTATGACAATCAAATTCCTGAATGGATTACAACTTTTGTTACAGAAAAGAAATTTAAGATTGGACCGAAAGCGTCGTTTTTATTAGCTGAATATTTAGGAAATGATTTATCAAAAATTAGTAATGAAGTTGAAAAACTATTTATTAATTTAAAAGAAGGTGAAGAGATTTCTGGAGATGCTGTACAAGACAATATTGGTATCAGTAAGGAGTTTAATGTATTTGAATTACAAGATGCTTTAGCAAAAAAAGATATTTTAAAAGCAAACCGTATAATTAATTATTTTTCGGCAAACGAAAAAGAACATCCGGCAGTAATGACCTTAAGTTTATTATACAGTTATTTCTCGAAAGTATTAATCTATCATTTTGCTCCTGATAAATCAAAATTTGCAGTGGCTCAAATATTAGGAGTAAATCCTTTTTTTGTAGATGGTTATGTGAGAGCTTCACAAAATTATGGTACCGCTAAACTTAAATCCATATTTGCCGAATTAAAAGATTACGATTTAAAAACCAAAGGTGTAAATAATAACGGAGTAAATAACGGTGAATTAATAAAGGAATTAATATTTAAAATTCTGCATTAATACTGAGATTTTTCTAAAAGAATATTCTGATAAATTTCAGCTTACACTCCACCTATAAATCTCTCATCAAAGCTTTATATAAGTCAATCATACCTTCAATATCTTTTTTATGAACTTTTTCATTAGGAGTATGTACAAATTGTTCTGCGGCACCAACAAAACACCAATCCCAAGGGCTATCAGCCATTTGTAATTCTTTGGCATCACTTCCACCCGATCCTTCTACTTCTAATTGATACGGAAGTTTATTTTTTTTTGCAATTTCAGTAATTTTATTTACATAACTTCTGCGAGGTATAATACTATCACGCATACTAATTACAGGACCTTTACCAGGAAATACACCGTCAGAAATCCATGAAATATCAGAAATTAAAGCCTGGTTAACTTTATAATTATCGGCAATATATTTTTGTAAATAAGCCACACTTCCTCCACCATGTTCTTCCCAGGTACTAAATACTATTACCCCATCTTTGATCGTTTCAGCAACCTTTAGAGCGTTATAACAACCTAACCGATTATCCATATAACAACATTGAACATACTCTTTATCTTCTCTCCAATTAGCTTTAAAAACCAATTCTGTTCCCGTATCAAAATTACGTTTGGCTTTATATTCCATCTTTTCTTTTACAACATTCAACGTTGCTTCGCACTTACCTTTACTATCGCTACCAACTAATTCGTAACCTTTTTCAATACGAGGACCACCAATTTTAACCAATTGTTTTCCGTAACGCACAGTAAAACCAATACTATCTGTATGTGCAAAAATAGCTGTGCGTGGTTTACCAAACACCAACATAATATTATCTTGAAAACCTTTTCCGTGAATCACCTTTGGTTTGTGCTTCCATTTTTTTTGATTTATTTTAATGTAATCTAATAAAAAATCCTTCATCGCTACTTCATTTCCGCTGGGAGAATGAATTGCGCACATTTTTTTTAATATTGATAAGTCCATTAATTTATACTTTAAAAGTGTTTGATAAAGTAAATGTAATTAATAAAGGTAAATATTATACTTAATTAAAAAATTATTTGAAGTCACAAATACTTAATAGTGGAAAATCATACTGCAATAATTTACAAAATATTAAAAAAAACCTAACAAACATATCTCAGTTCGAATCCAAATTATTAAATCGCATATAAACAAAAAGTCCTACCATTATTGATAGGACTTTAAAATTATAAAAACAAAAAAAATTATTTTTTTGAATCAGCAATTATTTTATCTGCCATTTTAACGTAAGCATCATCTTGATCTGCTGTTGCTAAAACTTTTGCTTGTTCAGCAGTAACTGCAGCACCTTTTAAATCTTTTGCTTTAAATTGGATTTTTGCTTTCAATAAAACTACCCAATATGCTTTTGGATTATTTGTAATTGCTTTGTCAATCCACTCAGTCGCTAATTTCAAATCTTTATCATTTTCATAATAATAGGAAGCTGCTTGGTAATAAGGACGTGTATCTTTAACAACTGTTGACTCAATTGTTTTCATGATTTTAGAATCAATATCAGCCGTTACTTTAAAAGCCACACGAGTTTTTTCCCAAGATAATTCGATGTTAGCTGAAGTAGAAGTAATATCCGCTACATTAATTTCAAACGTTTCTACTTTCTCAGTTAAAGCTGTTGGTTTTACAGTAAAACGTAATACTTCATCTTCTTTTTTATAATCAGCAACATTACCACCTAATGTTAAATCTTTATATAACATTAATTCCCAACTGTCTTTATTAGGAACTGAATATAAAGCATAAGTGCCCGCTTTTACTTCTATACCTTCTACTTTTACATCTTCACCAAATGTGATTTTAGTAGCACCATTTGCACCTGTACGCCATACTTTTCCAAAAGAAACCACATCGCCATAAACAACACGACCTTTTGCACTTGGACGAGAATATTCAATCGTAATATCAGATAAAGCAAAAGCTTGTTTTACTGTTTGTAATGGACTTGGAGCTGGCACTTTTAATTGTGCGCTTAAAGATGCTGTTGTAAGAGCTGCAATGGCAATTGCTCCTGTAATCGTTTTTAGTTTGTTTAATAACATAGTTTTATTGGTTTTTAGTTTTCTGTATATAATACAATTAAAAGGAAATAATGTTTCCAAAGATAAAACTTTTAACGAGAAATGTTTGATTAAGAATTTATTAAATCTACGTACAAATCTTCCACTTTTTTGCGCGCCCAGGGTGTTTTACGTAAAAACGTTAAACTCGATTTTATACTTGGATTTGATTTAAAACAATTAATATCAACATGATAAGCTAATCCATCCCAACGGTAATGTTGCACCAAATGTTCTAAAATCATTTGCAGTGTTTTACCGTGTAGTGGATTATTTTTTTGTTCTGGCATTATTTATAAAATAGTTTTTTATTTTTAAGTTGAGTTAATTCCCTCTTTGAAGAGGGTGCCCGCAGGGCGGGAGATGTCACGTTTCTTTTAGTTCTTCTACTTTTGCTTTCAAGCAACGAATCACATCATTCATATTTTTCTTTACATCTAAATCATTAAATCTTATAAACTGAATTCCTAGTTTTTCAAGAGTTTCTTGTCTTATTATATCATTTATTTGAATATCTGTATTTAAGTGACTATCTCCATCAACTTCAATAGCCAACATTATTTCATGACAATAAAAATCAACAATATAATTATAAATAGGAACTTGTCTATGAAACTCAACACCTAGAGTCTTTTTTTGAATTTTCTTCCATAATAGCACCTCCGACAAAACACCTTGCTTTCTAAGCTTTTTAGCATAGTCTTTTAAGATGGGATTATATGGTAATATCTTATTTTTCAAAACATCCTCCGGCCTGCGGCCACCTCCTTCAAAGGAGGAATTGATTTAACTTTAAATACTAAATTTAATTTTTATATGATATTTACTATTTACCTAGACTCTCCGTTGCTTTTCTCACGCTACCATGTTTTAATAATAATGCTTTGGCAATTTCATAATCTTCTAAGCCAGTATTTTTCATTACCATTTTAGTTCCTCTATCTACTAGTTTATCATTACTCAATTGCATGTCCACCATTTTATTTCCCTTTACGCGTCCTAATTTAATCATCGCAGATGTTGAAATCATATTCAATACCAACTTTTGAGCAGTACCCGATTTCATTCTGGTTGAACCAGTTACGAACTCTGGACCAACAACAACTTCAACTGGAAATTTAGATACTGCAGCAACTGGTGAACCGTTATTACAAATAATACAACCAGTTTCAATATTATTTTTATTGCATGTTTCTAATGCACCAATCACATAAGGTGTTGTTCCTGAAGCTGCAATTCCAACCACAACATCGTTTGTAGTAATTTTATACTCTTGTAGATCTGCCCAGCCTTGGTTCACATCATCTTCTGCAAACTCAACAGCTTTTCTAATAGCAGTGTCTCCACCTGCAATTAAACCTACCACAATTCCTTGTGCTATGCCATACGTTGGTGGACATTCACTTGCATCCAATATTCCTAATCGTCCGCTTGTGCCTGCGCCCATATAAAATAGACGACCGCCTTGTTGCATTTTAGAAACAATCACGTCCACTAATTTTTCAATTTGAGGAATCGCTTTTTCTACAGCTAAGGGAACTGATTTATCTTCTTTATTCATATTCATTAATAATTCTTGAACACTCATAGTTTCAAGGTTATTATAATATGAATCAGCTTCGGTTGTTTTTTGCATCTTATTTAATTTTCTTCATTGGAAATTGTTCTATTTTTTCTTTTCCGTCAATTAAGCCAGAAATAAAGGCAACAATTGA
>JBILOV010000065.1:0-9983 GCA_044374335.1 Bacteroidia bacterium
GGTTATTTTACTTGGAAAATCATGTTTAGCATTTTCAAAGACCAATTTATTATCAGTTACACTTATCAATTTAAATGAAACTGGTAATTCTTTATTTTGATCTTTAACGGATACAATGTAATACAACGAATCATCTTTTTGTTCTAACGAAATCGATTCATAAAACACAGTGTCTTTGTTAACTATAACTGTGCTTATAGCCGAATAAACTGAATCATTTTTTTGATCCCATTGCTCGGTAAATAACCCATCCGATGTTTGATTTTGCCAAGCTCCAATAAACCACTTTGCTGTATCTAACAAATTAACTTTCGAAGCAATATTAGTTGCTTCTTCTTGTTTACTTGAATTGCAAGAAAACAAACCACTAATGAAAATAAAAATTGTAACTATTTTAAAAAATATGTTCATTTTAATCTATTTAACATTCATTATTTTTATTTAACCGCAGAGATGCAAAGATATATTCGCAGAGTGCGCAAAGTATTCTATTGTTTCTTTGCGGTTAGATTTTAAGCAAATTGCTTCACATCTTTATCGTTAATTTCTTTTCCGCACAAAATAATTAAACGCTCAATTACATTCCTAAATTCACGAATATTACCTGTCCAATCTTTTTGTTGTAAAACCTTAATAGCATCTTTGGAGATTGTTTTAATAGGCATTCCATAATCAGCACAAATTAGATTAACAAAATGTTCGGTTAGTAATGGAATATCTTCTTTCCTTTCGTTCAATGAAGGAACTTGGATAGGAATAACACTTAAGCGATGAAATAAATCTTCTCTAAACTCACCTTTTTCAATTTGTTTTTTTAAATCTTTATTAGTTGCTGCAATAATTCTAACGTCGACCTTAATCTCTTTATCACCACCTACCCTTGTAATTTTATTTTCTTGTAAGGCTCGCAATACTTTTGCTTGAGCAGATAAACTCATATCTCCAATTTCATCTAAAAAGATTGTACCTCCTTCGGCTAATTCAAATTTACCTTTGCGAGTAGCTATGGCACTTGTAAAAGCACCTTTTTCGTGTCCAAACAATTCGCTTTCTATTAATTCGCTTGGGATTGCTGCACAATTTACTTCAATCAATGGAGCATTAGCTCTGCTACTTTTATTATGGATTTCGCGAGCAACCAGTTCTTTTCCACTGCCATTACTTCCTGTAATTAAGACGCGCGCATCAGTTGGAGCAACTTTATCAATCATATCGCGAATATTATTTAGCGCTAACGAATTTCCAATCATTTGATACGTTTTCCCGATTTTTTTCTTTAAGATTTTTGTTTCAACTACTAAAGTAGATTTATGCATAGCGTTGCGAATTGTCACTAATAAGCGATTTAAGTCAATTGGTTTTGATAAATAATCAAACGCTCCTTTTTTAACAGCATCCACTGCATTTTCAATATTGCCGTGGCCACTCATCATAATTAATGAGGACTCGGTTCCATGGGCCATTAATTTATTTAATAATTCATTACCATCTAATTTTGGCATTTTAATATCACTCAAAACAACATCGTAATGACCTTTTAAAGCCATCTCTAAACCTTGTTGACCGTCCTCAGCTTCATCTACTGTATATTTTTCAAATTCTAAAATTTCTTTTATGGTCCTGCGAATAGCCTTCTCGTCGTCTATAATTAATATTTTTGGCATAATTTATTTAGTTATGAGTTTTGAGTTATAAGTTTTGAGTTTTTTTTCTCAATAATTTAAAACATATTTCTAAGTTATTTTTCTTCGTAATTGTTTCGTTTCACTTTTAGCCTTCTTATTATCTAATCTCTTTGCTTTAACCGCCTTTCTAACTTTTGTTGGTTTTCGTGGCTTTGAAACTTTAAATCCTTGAAGAATTAATTTGTAAAATTTATCCTTAAGTAACTCTTTATTTTTTAATTGTGTTCTGTCGGTTTGTTCTTGAAGATGAATCGTTGTTTCTTTTTCTAATTTTTTATTTAGTTTATTCAAAAGGATATATTTTTCATCATCCATTAACAAATCAGATTCCGAAATATTAAACCACAATTCAACTTTTGATTCAACTTTATTTACATTTTGCCCACCAGCACCTCCAGAACGTGAAGTTTTAAAGATACACTCTTTAATTAACTCTCTTTCCTTTATTTCTTCAATCGTTTTCATTTTTTATTTCTTATTACGAATTTTATACGAATGTACGAATCTGTGTTTGCTGAGCTAAGCGGTTAGATTCGTATATTCGTATTGATTCGTAATCATTATAATCTTTGTTTAACTGCCTCAAATAAAATAACACCACTTGCAACGGAGACATTTAATGAAGCAATATTACCAACCATAGGAATCTTTACTTGCATATCACTACGCTTTAAATATTCGTTTGAAATTCCATTTTCTTCCGAACCCATAATAATAGCTGTTGGTTTTGTGAAATCAGCATTATAAAAATAATTATCTGTTTTTTCATGACAAGCAATAATTTGCAATCCTGAATCTTTTAAATAATCAATCGTATTTTTTAAATTATCAACTCTGCAAACTTTTAAACTATTTAAAGCACCTGCACTTGTTTTTACAGCATCTGCATTTATTTGAGCAGCGCCTCTACTTGGTATTACAATAAAATTAACACCAGCACAAGCAGCACTTCTGGCAATAGCACCAAAATTACGCACATCCGTTACCCTATCTAAAATTAACACTAATGGTACTTTTCCTTTTTCAAATATATCAGTTAATAAATCTTCAACATCAAAATACGTTATTTGGGAAACAAAAGCCAAAACACCTTGATGGTTTTTAGTAGTAATGCGATTGATTTTTTCGGGTGGTACAATTTGAATAGGAATATCTAAATTTTGAATGGCTTTACGCAATTCGCTATACAACTGATTAGATAATCCTTTTTGAATTATTATTTTATCAATTTCCTTTCCTGCATTTATAGCCTCTATAACAGCACGAGTACCAAAAATTAAATTATCTGAATTATCTTCTCTACTTCGATTATCTCTTCCTTTGTGCTGTTCCATTATTAATATTTAAATTGTGTAATGATATTAGTTTGTTTATATACTATTTTGATAAGTGAAAAATAAAATTATTTTTTTGAAAAAAGCACATTTGAGTGCATATGCAAATGTATTATTTTTAGTGGTTTTTTAATCATTAAACCTAATTATTACTATTAAAAATATTCACTTTGGTAGTGCTAAAAACTATAAACTACATAAACAATTAAAGCAATTTATAATCTATAATTATTAGATAGCAAAGCTATCAAACCTCCATTGTTAGTTAAAAAAATTAAAAAGTCTTTTAACTTCGCTTTAGAGGTTATAATTTAGAGACTTAATATTTTAGAAAATGAAAAAATTCCTTGCCTCAAAATTATTTCGTGCTATATGGTCGTTAGGGTTAGCTGCGTTATTATTTTATATTACTCCAACTTGTTTTAGTAAAACAACTATTGGTATTGTTTTAGGTGTGTTAGTTGTATTAGTAAATGGTTCGAATATTTTGAATAAAGCCCCAATCATTACTCATATTTCCCGAATTTTAGTAGGAGGTTTATTTATTTTCTCAGGCTTTATAAAGGCAAATGATCCGCTTGGATTTAGTTATAAATTACAAGAATATTTTGAAGTATTTAAAGCAGATTCAGGCTTATCTATATTTGAGAGTTTTGCCCACATTGCCCTACCCTTGTCTATTTTATTATGTGTAAGCGAAATGGCTTTAGGTTTTATGTTACTTATTGGCTATAAACGTAACTTAACTCTAGGGTTATTATTAACGCAAATTGTATTTTTCACCTTCCTTACATTTTACTCGGCCTGCTACAATAAGGTTACTACATGTGGATGTTTTGGAGACTTTTTAGTATTAAAACCCTGGACAAGTTTTTGGAAAGACATTGCACTATTAATATTAATAACCTTATTAATTTCTGGTAAAGAAAGCATCAACGAATTGTTTTCAGAACTCATAACTATATCATTAACCGTTATAGCAATTGTTTTGTCGTTTGTCTTCCCAATTCATGCATACCGTAATTTACCCCCTTTTGATTTTAGACCTTATGCTATAGGAATGAATATTAAAGAAAACATGAAAGCAGGTGCTGATTATGTGCCAGCCGAATATGAATCGGGATTTATATACGAAAATTTAAAAACAGGAAAACAAGAACATTTTAATATGAAAAATTATCCTTGGCAAGATACATTAACATGGAAATGGATTGCTACTGATAACGTTTTAATTCATGATGCTGTGCATCCTCCAAAAATTGTTGATTTCTCAATCACCTCTTTAGATGGTAATGATTTAAAAGATAGCATCTTAAATAATAAAGATTATATGTTCCTATTAGTATGTTATGATTTAACGAAAACAGAAGATGATGAAACAGTTCATGCTAAAATAAATGACTTATATAAATTAGCTACTGCCGAAAAAATAAAAGTTTTAGCTTTAACTGCAGCAGATGCTAAACAAATTGATGATTTCAAACATAAACACCAAGCGATGTATGATTTTGCAAATGCAGATGGTATTGTTTTAAAAACAATGGTACGAGCAAATCCAGGATTAATACTTATAAAAGACGGAACAGTAATTATGAATTGGCATCACAATAATTTTCCAACATATAGCGATGTTAAACAGAAATACATGAAGTAAATAAGAAATGTTAAACTGTTAAACCAAAAACACTAACATCATCAGTTTGCTCATTATTCCCTTTCCAGTTTAAAAATTCTTTTATCAAGATATTTCTGTGATTTTCATAATGATGATTGGCTATTAAGGATATCAGTAATTTGAATCGTTTACTTCCAAATTTTTTATTTTCTTTTCCACCAAATTGATCAATATAACCGTCAGAAGTCATAAAAATAGTGTCGCCACGAAGAAGTTGAAAAGTTTGAATATACTCGTCATTCATTTTTTCAAGGTTTTCAGAGCCAAAAATTAACTTTGATCCTTTTAATTCTATAATTTCAGATTTGCGTATAATATAAAGTGTGGTTTTAAAACCACAATACTTCAATTCATAGGTTTTCCAATTAAAAAATAAATAACCCAATTCAGCTGAATCTTTATTTGAGTTATTATTTAATGTTCTTTTAAATTGATTATTAGCAGAACAAATAATTGAATTGATGTCTCTTTCTAATTTATTACTTTCAAAAGATTCGCGAAGTGATCCATACGCGAGAAGCGAAACAAAAGCTCCTGGCACTCCATGACCAGTTGCGTCAGCAATACAATAACTTAAATAATCATCATCATTATGATACCAAAAAAAATCTCCACTTACAATGTCTTTCGGAAAAATAACAGTAAACGCATTTGGAATTTCTGACGAAAAATCCTTTTCTGATGATAATACAGATTTTTGAATTAATTCAGCGTAATGAATACTATCTGTTAACTGCTGATTTTTTTCAGCTAATTCATAAATTTTTTCCTCCACAATTTTTTCTAAATTAGAATTAATATGTGTCAGCTTAAGATTTAGTTCATTAACTTGTGTATTAAGTTCGATAGATTTAATAGCTTGACTAATGGTTAATTGAAACTCAAGTTCTTGAATTGGCTTTGTAAGCATTCTAAAAATATGAGCAGAATTAATCGAATGAACAACAGCATCTAAGTTAGGGTTACCAGACATCAATATTTTTTTTGCATCCGGAAAATATCTCATCGATTCCTCTAAAAAATCATCACCTTGCATACTTGGCATTGATAAATCACTAATAATGAGAGAAGGTTCAACTCCTTCAGTATGCAAAATACTCAATAGCTCTAATCCTTCAATAGGATCATTTGCAATTTCTATAATAAAATTATATTCGGGAAAATTATATAATTTCTCTTTTATTGAAAGCGTCAAATTAGCATCATCATCAATAATGACGATAGTATGCTGCATTGAACTTGATTCAATCTTAACAATTGGAGAAAATGTTAAATTATTTGATGCTGTTTGCATATTTTGAAAATCTTACAGTAAAAGTTGTATCACCTGGTTTAGAAATTACTTCTATTTTAGCATCAATACTTTCTAAGTAGTTTTTGCAAAAGTCAAGCCCCATGCCAATTCCCTCTTGATTTAATTTTGTTGTAAAGTCTGCTTTAAAAATGTTTTTTATATTTTCTTCAGTAATTCCCGAACCATCATCTTGTATCGTTACCAATACATCCTTATTTTCAGTAAATACGTTTAGATTTATTATTCCATTTGAATTACTTGCTTCTATTGCATTAGAAAGTAAATTAATCCATATATGAGACAATTTTTTAATATCACCTGTAATAAAGCAAGAAGCTTCGTATGAAAAATTAAATCTACGAGAACGCAATCTATGTCCAACCATAACTAAAGCTGAGTCAATTGATGATTTTAAATCAAATAATTCATCAATGGAATGCGAAGATCTATTTGTATAATTTTTTATAGAAACAATTAAATTTTTACTCTTAAACTTAGCTGTTTCTAAAATAGCAAAGGATTGTTTAACTGAAATAAAGGAAATTAGTAAATCAAAAAGCTCAGATCCCCTCTCTTGACTAAAAATTGAATGTAATTTCTCATCAATATGCAATACGTCTGCTGTTAATAAATGATCTGCTCCTTGCTGAATGTTTTTAAAACTATATCGACTCAATTCCGCAATCAATATTTTTTTATGTTCTCTAAATTTAAGATTATGACTTGTATTTGCTAAAAAGTGATTTATTGTCTTCGTATATTGATAAACATAAATCGCTGCATCTTTAGTATTTTCGTTATTCACCAAAACCGTATAAGTATCCATTACTTTGTTGTAATGGAATAATAAATTTTCTAAAGAATTATCTAAAATGCTAACAGGAGAAGAAATTTCGTGAACAAAATCTGGAAGTATTTTATCTAATACGCCAGACATTGCATTTTGAATATCTTTTTTAGCGCTAGCTTGACTCGTAACTTTTTTTAAATCTTCAATTTCTGCTTTTAGTTTATAAATCTCAAGTTCATAAGTACTTGTCAAGTTAGATTTAACAGAAATGTCCTTTGATTTAGTCGCTAAAATTGCTTCACTATTTTTTGATTTATTTTTAAAGTGATCTTGCAAGAAAATCGCTCGCTTGTCTTGCAAACTTGATTTACTTAAATCTTTGTTTGTGTGAGGAATATCATTTTTTGATATTTTTTTTTCGCTTAAAGTAACTTTTTTCATAGGACAAATTTTAGCTACTTGAAAAATACAGCATTAATAAGCCACTTAAAATTTGTTAAATTTATTTTATCAACTTTTTTATTAACAACAATAACGTCCTTCTTAATATTGAAATTGATTAGTATTTCAATAAAATTAAAGCCTTAATTTTATTGAAAAAATTACTTCAACTTAAATCGCAACCCAATGTATAGCATTCTTCCGTAAATAGGCCCCCAAACCATACTAGCATCAAAATATTTATTAAAAGGTGCATCACTTGCTATGATTGGATTTTGCTGTTTGAAATCTAATGCATTTTCAGCACCAACATATATATTAAAATCAGCTTTTTTTATTTTTGTAACATAACTTATTTGAGCTAACACATTATAAAAATCAGGTGAATACTCTTCACGTTTATATTCAGTTGGATTATTAAATGTTTGAGGCAAACGTTTTTTACCATTAAATTGCAAAGTTGCATCAAATAGCCAATGCTTCCTTTTTGTTTCGTAGGATATATTTACAAAGGCTCTGTGCATTGAAACTAATGCCTTTTGAAGTAGCCCATTTTTATAACTTACTTTTGTATCCACATAACGGTATGCGGTTTTAATATTTAATCGTTTGCGAATTTCCCAACCAAATTCTATTTGAGCTGTATTTGAAAAAGATGGACCATTTAAATTATAAAATAAAGCTTGTTGCGTATTATAATCTACATCCACAACAACTTGCTGGGTAAAATCAGTGCGATATACATCAACCGTTATATAGGCATCTTTAAAATTCAGTTTCAATTTTTGAGTAAAATTTAAACCATAATTCCAACCAGTTTCGGGCATTAAACCATAAGGCATATTTAAATCACTTGTTGTAATAATCCAATCTCTAGAAGTTGCCATTAAAGCAGTATTTTCAGCAAAAATATTAGCCGTTTTCAAAGCTCTGCCACCACTTAATCTAAATACTGTTTTACTTTTATTGAAAGCATATCTTAAATGCAATCTTGGTGTAAAAAACAGTCCATAATAATTATGGTAATCAGCTCTTAATCCTGCTATTATATTAAATTTTTCGCCACTGTTGTGAGCAAATTCTGCAAAAGCGCCACCTACTTTTTCATCACGATTAAATTTAAATAATTGATATGATTCATTTACTTGATCATTCATAAAACTAGCGCCAAGTTTATAAGTATTATCAGTTGTTTTAATAATTCCCTGAAATATATAATTAGCATAAAAGGTTTTTTGCTGCCCCGTATAAGAAGTAAAGCCATAGGAATTGTTTTGATCATGATTTAAGTAAGATATTTGTAAACCCATACTTGTTCCTGGTTTATTACGAAAGACAAAACCAGTTTTACTATACAATTCCCACTTTTTATTTTTTATTTCAATTTTATAAAGTGGAAAACTATTAGCGCCTGTATTGTTATGAGATAATCCGTGACCAATTGTGTCAGGTGTTGTAGAATGAATTTGACCTCCTGTTCTTTCGTCAACTAAATAGCCCCCTCCAAATTGTGCTTCAAAACCTTTTCCTGAATTATACGCATACTTATTCATCACATTATATTGTTTACCAGTTGGTATATCTAAAAAACCATCGTGGTTCATATCTTCCATCAATGGATTAAAATTAGCATGCGTTAATAATCCAACCGCAAACTTTTCGTTAAAACGATGCTTCACATTTAAGTTATATTCATTGCGGGCATTTTGATTAACATAGGTGTTAAAGTTCAACCTATCAGATGTTTCCGGATTTTGAAGTTCTGTATTTATTTGTCCGGTTAAACTTTCGTAACCATTTATAACTGAGCCTGCTCCCTTACTTAATTGAATAGATTGTATCCATGTACCAGGAATAAAACTCAAGCCATAACCATTTGCTAAACCCCGCATATAAGGCATGTTTTCTTTTGTTATCTGAGCATATTGTCCGGATAAACCTAGCATTTGAATTTGTTTAGTTCCTGTAACTGCATCCGCAAAATTTACATCCACACTTGGATTGGTTTCAAAACTTTCCGATAAATTGCAACAAGCTGCTTTCATTAACGACCTTTCATTTAAGGTCTCCACTTTAATTGTATTCATATATGAAAGCTCTGTTCCAGTGGATTCATAAACTACTTCTACTTCGGTTAAATCTACTCCGCCTTTTAAACGTACTGATAAAAATTTCGTGGTGTCTTTTATAACTAACGTATCACTTTTATAACCAATAGCAGTAATAACTAATTTGTTGGTTTCAGATGTTGAAGAAATAGAAAATAGTCCATTAGAATCAGTTGTCGAACCAATGGAAGTATTAAGCCAAAATATAGTAACACCAGGCAATCCAATTGCGTCCGTACTAGAAGAAACCTCCATCACTTTTCCTTTTACCTGAGCAAAATTAGGGCAAGTACAAATAAGTCCAAAAAGGACTACTAATAACTTTTTTATCATCGTTATTATTTTTTCTGGCAGTCTTGCGTTTTATATTTACAACAAGAAGGCAGCTTGTTATAAGCTCTATCATCTGCTTTTTGCGAAACAGTTTCATGACCTGCTTTTGCAATTACTTTTTCAATTTGCTCAAGATTCACTTTTTTTGAATCAAAAGTTACTGTCAAAATTTGAGTTTCTTCTTTCCAAATCGCATTTTTAACGCCTTTGATGTCCGCAGCATTTTCTATACGTTCTTTGCATTCGTCACAGTTTCCTTTAACAGAAATAGTAGAAGTTGTGATAGTAGATTGTGCTTGAGTTTTTATAGAAAAAATTAAACT
>JBILOV010000096.1:0-8015 GCA_044374335.1 Bacteroidia bacterium
ATTTCTTCGAATAAAGCAGAATCGTGTATTAAAAAATATTCTAAATAATATGCTCTATCAGAATTATCTAAAATCAAGTAACCTCCTTTTTTTATTTTAGAAATAGAGTGTTTCATGCAAGACGGCCTTACACGTCCATCTACCAATACAAAATCAAAATAGCCGTCTTCATAATTATCAATACTACATGCATAAGATTTGAAATCCATGTTCACATAATCCTTATCTGAAGAAAAATAAGCGTCTGGATTGGCAAATTGCAGTGAATTAAAGTTTAAGTTGATTACAGGTTCTATAAACAAAGGAGTCCATTTACTTTTATCGTTAATATTAGATGACAATATATCAAACCATTCTTTATTATGTTCTACTGTTACCACTTCTTTAACTCTATCCAAAAAAAACAGGGTTGAACCCCCTCCTCCAAATTCAAATACTTTTGATTGAGGTTTTAAATTTTCTTCTAAGAAATCTATAACAGGAAAACTAATCCAAGGCAATTTTGATTTAACAGAATTCGATTCTGCTAAACGTTTCCATTTAAAAAAATACTTCCATATTTTATTGTGATGAGTGTAATATGATTCTTCAGTAGTTATTCTTTTAACTTCCTTTTTATATATGTTAAAATATTTCAGCATTATTTATAATATTTATAGCTCAACTATCACACTTTTTTCTACAAACGATTGCGATTTAAAAGTATTCAAATATGCGTTTCTTGTTTTTTTTATTTCTTAGATAGTAATTCAAATAAAAATGATTTCTATTTATTTAAAAAATTAAAGCATGTCCATTTAATTATATGCTAAAATTGTGATTAATATAAAAACTTCCCTGACTTTCTTCTGGTAGTTTTCCTGTTTTAAAAAAATCTCCACTCTCTACATGAAGCACAGTGGCTTCCTGCATCCAGTCAGCAATTTCTCCATTAACTGAAGAAAACAATGTTAATGTATAACTACCGCTTTTTAATGGCAATACTGGAATGTGAATTTTTACAATAAATACTCCCTCATTAAAATTCTCAAAAATCTCATTAGTACTATTATTACTTAGTAATGCAATTCGTTGTCCATATTCATCATCAATACCAATTGAAATAAGTAAATAAGATAAATCAAATTTAGGGTTAGCGGCGATTGTTAATTCAATATTTAATGATGATCCACATTGCGCATTAGTGATAATATTGCCATTAGAATCTTTGTAAATGATAGTTTGAAATCTAACAGCGCCATTACCCATTCTATCTGACCTATCTGCTAAAATAATAGTACTAGAAGCTTTGGAAGAAAGCAAATATTTAGGGGTTACTAATTCAGTGGTATTAAAATCAATAAGCTCTCCATTTTTCATATAAATACACTTATCACATAAATTTTGTATGGCAGCCATATTGTGACTCACAAATAAGATAGTTCGTCCTTCATTTGTGCTAACATCTTTCATCTTACCCATGCACTTTTTTTGAAAGGCGGCATCTCCAACAGCTAATACTTCATCCACTATTAAAATTTCCGGCTCCAAATGCGCAGCTACAGCAAATGCAAGTCGCACATACATACCACTACTATAACGTTTAACGGGTGTATCTAAAAACTTTTCTATCTCAGCAAATGTTACTATTTCATCAAATTTACTATCTATCTCATGTTTGGTCATTCCTAAAATAGAACCATTTAAATAAATGTTTTCTCTACCAGATAAATCGCCATGGAATCCTGTACCAACTTCTAATAATGAGGCTAATCTTCCTGTAACCTCAATTCTACCTTTTGTTGGTGGCGTGATACGTGATAATATTTTTAATAAGGTTGATTTACCAGCGCCATTTCTTCCAATAACACCTACTCTATCTCCTTGTTCAATTTCAAACGAAACATCCTTTAGCGCCCAAAACTCTTCGGTTTGCGTTTTTTGAGTAAGACTTTTTGCGTTTTTCAAGCCATTTATAAAACTCCCATATAAAGTATCACTTTTTTGAATAGAATTTTTATTAAGCAAATATTTTTTACTTAATCCCTCAACTTTTATGATTGGATTATTACTCATTAAATATAATCTACAAAACTACGTTCGAACTTATAAAAATACTTTACTCCTATAAATAAAAACAAAAACGAAACACAAACTGATAAAGTAAAATAATAGATATTATAAATAGAGTCAATTCCAAATAAAGCGTATTTAAATCCATCAATTGCGCCAACCATTGGATTTAAACAAAATAACCAGTGCAACCATGCTGGAATCCGATCTAAATAATAAGATGTAGAAAAAATAACTGGAGTAATATACATACCAAATTGAAGTATAACAGGAACAATAAACTTAACATCTCTATACTTTACATTAATTGTTGCAAAATACAAACCCAAACCCAGCCCATTAATAACAGTTAACAAAACAAATAATGGTGCTAATACTATTTGCCATTGAATACTTTGCCCCGAAATAATAAACAAAACTATTAAAATAATTAGCGAAACTAAAAAATCGACTAGGCACACTAAAATACTACTTAAAGGAATAATAATTTTAGGGAAATACACTTTTGAAAATAAATTTGCATTACCTATTATAGAATTACTCACATCATTAAACACACTCGAAAACAATTGCCACAATAACATGGCTGAAGCCACATAAACAAAATTAGTAGCTGTATTTTCTGTATTATTAATTTTACTTGAAATATAACCAAAAACCAAAATACTAATAAGTGGTTTTAAAAGAGCCCACAAAATGCCAGCAATAGCTTGTTTATATCGAATTAAGAAGTCGCGCTTAGCCAAGTTGTTTAGCAAACCTCTGTATTTAAACACATCTTTTAAAGAAAAAAACGAGCTTAAATTAGAATCTATAATTATTTTATCTTTGCTCAACAGTTTAGCGTAATTAAAAATAATACTATTATTTTGTATCCTTAAAAGTACAAAGATACTGACTTTATTTATTTAATTACCTCTTAAAATCTTAAAGAATACTATTATTTAAAAAAATTAGAAGAATCTAATAAGCCTTCACCTCATTTAATTAAACAAATTAATTGATTAAAATTAGAAAATTTGATATTGAACCATCCGTTTAGCAGGTAGTAGATATTTGAAGAGTTTTAGGTAAAATATTTAATTTAATAGCAAAATTTAGATTAAACAATTATAAAAAAAATATAATGACTTAAGGAGATTTAAATAAAAAAGCGTGGGTTAATTAACCCACGCTTTTAAATAATAGTAATATATAATTCTTAAGCTGTAGCAGTTGATAAAACACTATTCATGCTTCTCACAGCCTCTGCGCTCTTTGCAAATAAAGCTTTTTCTTCATCGTTTAAATCAAAGTCAACTATTTTTTCCCAACCGTTTTTACCAATAATTACAGGAACACCCATACAAATATCAGATTGACCGTATTCTCCTTCTAACATAACACTGCAAGGAATTAATTTTTTCTGATCGTTTAAAATACTATCAACTATAGTTGCAACAGCAGCACCTGGCGCATACCAAGCAGATGTTCCTAACATACCTGTTAATGTAGCGCCACCAACCATTGTATCTGCAGCAACTTTTTTCAAAGTTTCAGCGTTTAATGTTTGAGAAACAGGCACACCGTTATAGGTTGCTAAACGAGTTAAAGGAATCATAGTAGTATCACCATGTCCACCAATTACAACACCTTGAACATCACTTGCCGGAGCATTTAATGCTTGAGATAAATAACAGTTAAAACGTGCACTGTCTAAAGCGCCGCCCATACCTATAATACGGTTTTTAGGCAATTTACTTCCTTTTAAAGCTAAGTAAGTCATTGTATCCATTGGATTAGAAACAATAATTATAACTGCATTTGGAGAATGTTTTAATACATTTTCAGTAACTGTTTTTACAATTCCTGCATTGATACCAATTAACTCTTCACGAGTCATACCTGGCTTACGAGGGATGCCTGAGGTAATGACTACTACATCGCTATTAGCTGTTTTAGCATAATCATTTGTACTACCGCTAATTCGTGTATTAAATCCATTTAAAGAAGCTGTTTGCATTAAATCTAATGCTTTACCTTCTGCAAAGTTTTCTTTAATATCTAAGATAACTACTTCACTTGCAATTCTTCTTTGTGCAATATATTCTGCACATGTTGCGCCTACATTTCCAGCGCCGATAACTGATACTTTTGTCATTTTAATTATGTTTTTTTATGTTTTTACTTTTTTTATTTTCGTTTGTCACACTGAGCGTAGTCGAAGCGTTTTCGTTTTAGCCTGCCCTTCGACTCCGCTCAGGTTGACTAGCTTATGAAAAACTAATCTTTACGCATCAATCTTAGCATACTTCGCATTTTGTTCAATGAACTCTCTGCGAGGAGGAACTTCATCACCCATTAACATGGCAAAAACGCGATCTGCCTCTGCTGCACTATCAATAGTAACCTGACGTAATGTACGAGTTGAAGGATCCAATGTTGTTTCCCATAACTGTATAGCATTCATCTCTCCTAAACCCTTATAACGTTGTATATGAACGCTTTCAGGCTTATCGCCACCTAAAGCTTTCACTTGCTCAGCGCGATCTGTTTCATTCCAACAATAAGCTTGTTCTTTACCCTTTTTAACTAAATATAAAGGAGGCGCTGCAATATACACGTGGCCTTTTTCAACTAACTCTTTCATATGACGGAAGAAGAACGTTAAAATTAAAGTCGTAATATGTGAGCCATCTACATCGGCATCACACATAATCACCACTTTATGGTAACGTAATTTATCCATATTTAATGCGCGGTCATCTTCTTTAGTTCCACGAAAAACGCCTAATGCCGTAAAAATATTTTTAATCTCCTGATTCTCGTAAATTTGATATTCCATGGCTTTTTCTACATTCAAAATCTTACCTCTTAAAGGCAAAATAGCCTGAAAATCACGATTACGACCTTGTTTAGCTGTTCCACCGGCCGAATCCCCTTCTACTAAAAACAATTCACATGCTAAAGGATCATTATTGGCACAATCTGCTAATTTACCTGGTAAACCAGAACCGGACATTACCGATTTACGTTGAACCATTTCGCGAGCCTTGCGAGCCGCATGACGTGCCGTTGCTGCTAACACCACTTTATCTACAATTAACTTTGCTTGTTTAGGATTTTCTTCTAAATAATTGCTTAATGCTTCACTAATAGCAGAATCAACTGCTCCAGTTACTTCGTTATTACCTAATTTAGTTTTAGTTTGCCCTTCAAATTGAGGTTCTTGAACTTTAACAGAAACTACAGCGGTTAATCCTTCCCGAAAATCATCTCCACTAATTTCAAATTTTATGTTTTTAAACATGCCATTCTTTTCAGCATAGCTTTTCAAAGTACGAGTTAACCCTCTTCGAAAACCAGCTAAGTGAGTTCCACCTTCGTGAGTATTAATATTATTTACATAACTCTGAATACTTTCGCTATATGAATTGTTATAAAGCATAGCTACTTCTACCGGAATTCCATTTTTTTCTCCTTCGATGTGAATCACATCCTCCATCAACTTTTCTTTTCCTCCATCAATGTATTGCACAAATTCTTTTAAACCACCATCGCTATGAAATGTTTCGCTAAAAACAACACCATTTTCATCTTTATTACGCTCATCTTCTAAAATAATTGTAATTCCTTTATTTAAGAAAGCCAACTCGCGCATACGATTTGCTAGTGTAGCAAAATTGTATTCACCAGTTGTAAAGATGCTTAAGTCTGGAGTAAAAGTAACAGTTGTACCTCTTTTGTCAGTATTACCAATTTCTTTTGCAGGATATTGAGGTATTCCTTTTCTGAATTCTTGCATGGTAATTTTACCATCTCTATGAACCTCAGCAATTAAAGGGTCAGATAATGCATTAACGCAACTTACCCCAACTCCATGTAAACCTCCGGATACTTTATAGGTATCTTTATCAAATTTACCACCTGCATGCAAAACCGTCATTACTACCTCTAAGGCACTCACTCCTAATTTAGGATGAATACCGGTAGGAATTCCTCTACCATCATCTTTAACACGAATAGAGTTATTTTCTAAAATAGTAACGGTAATATCTTTACAATGACCAGCTAATGCCTCATCAATTGAATTATCTACAACTTCATAAACTAAATGATGCAAACCTTTTATACCTATATCGCCAATATACATGGCAGGACGTTTTCTAACTGCCTCTAATCCTTCTAATACCTGGATATTATCTGCTCCATAATTTGCCTTATCCGCTGCTGTTGTTTCTTCCATAAATTGTGAAATCTGATTATTTATTTATTTCTTAAATATACCGATTTTATTGATGGTTTAAGTAATTTATTTGAACTATTTTACTAACAAATGTTGATAAAATACTAAGGAGAAAATCAAAAAAAATGATCGAAAAATTTGTTGTTATCCGATTTACAATTTTTAAAAATAATTAAATAATTAAAACAGTTTACTTAACTAATTTAAAAGTCTAAAAATGCACGACATCATTTAATTCGTTTTTAATTTACAAATATAAAAGCTACCTGTATTGAGGAATTAATGTTTTGAATGAATGTTGTAATATTATTAAAAGTAGACAATATTAGTTCAACTAAAAAGGAATAAACGTTAAGCCCGCCATTAAATTAAAACGTTGGCTCGGATATTTTTCCCAACGATAATAACGTGTATTTGCAATATTATTAAAGTTAACAAAAAATGATAGCATTTTACTGTAACGATATTCTGCACCTAAATTAACATCTACAATACCTTTCATTAATTTTGAATCATATGAATAGGTAAGATTATCCTGAACTTTTGTCAATGCAAATTGATTACCTATTACAAATACATCAGCTTTAAAAATAATTTTACTTTTTAAATTATAATTAGCCGAAAAAGTTAAATCAAAATCAGGTTTATGATAAGCGCGATTAAAATTCTTAGTTTTATACATGTAATAATTACCCTTTGCGATAAAATTAATTTTTTCTTTTAATTGATATTTTACCTGTCCAGATACATTAAATAAGTCTGTATTATCATAAAAAACTTGGTATTGATTATCTAATGCAGATGTATTTGAATAATCAATAATAAAGAAGTGCATACTGTCTACAATGCTATAACTTGCTTTTACATCATAACTTGTTTTAGAACTTAAATTACCTTTTAATCCACCAAATACATTAATTTTTGTATTAGAGTTTTTATAACTCAAATTAGATGCGATGAAGGGGTTTTCGTTTGATAAACTGCGCAATGAGTTTTTTTGTAATCCACCATTAATCCCAACGTAAGGAATAATAATACTTTCATAAACATCAAACTGAGCATTTAACTGTGGATAAAAATAGAATTTAACAGAGTTTCTATTTGAGAAAGCATCTAAAGTTGCTGCCAATCCAATATCTAACATCCATTTTTTACCATGTGTTTCAAAATATGGATTCAACTTAACAATAACATCATTAAAGGTGTCGTTAGGTAATTTATGGTTATAATAATCTGCATCAAAAGCAACAAATAAACGTTCCTTATTAATATATGTATTAAATAAAGTATTCAATTTAATATTATTTTCAGCTACCTTATAAATATCCGTTAAATTATAGTAACCGATTTTAAGAGCATGGTTTATTTTACTACTATCGGTATAATGACTTTGTAGTTTAACGACCGGTTCAAATAATTGATAGCGTTGTTTAGTAAAATCTTTAGATAAATTATTTTCAGTAGTATCATAACCATAAAAATGTGTTACATTTCTTTTATAATTAAATTCGCCTGTTAGTGTATGTTTTTTATAAAACTTTTTACCAAATAATTCGCCTTCATTATCACTATAACCGCTATATCCAACATCTTTTAAATGTGAAGAAGAAGATAAATGTTTAAAATGAATACCGTATGCTATATCTCTGGTTCGTAAACTATTAATCCAAAATTCACCATAAGGAGTTGTGTAAGTTCCCATACCAACTTTTAACAAGGAATGATACAATTTAGATAA
>JBILOV010000099.1:0-7921 GCA_044374335.1 Bacteroidia bacterium
AACCTGATCTAATAATAAAGCAAACTTATCTAAGTCCTGCATTCCGGCATCTACGCTGTCTTCAAAAAAGTTTTCAATTCTATTAATGGCAAAGTCTTTTTGATCTCCTTCTAATCCTTTAGCGTATTCCGAAAAGTATTTTGATTTTAAAATGGTATAATCTTCATAAGTTTTTTTATAATTTTTTTTAGTGACTATTACTTTTGTTTTAGGTTCAGGTTCATCGTTGTGAAAATATAACGTTAAGGGAACTAATACTTTCATTTGATTAATTAATAAAGCCGTTGTATCAATTGGTTTTGGTGGTTCTGATAATGGAGTGATTGGGAAACTATAAATATCATTGCAGCAATTTGGTTTATCTTCAAAATAAGAACCTAATCGATTAGAGGAAATATAGGCTCTGTCTTTTTTTGAATTGATGCTGTAGTAAATATCATTGTAACTGCTGTTAATGGGATAGCCAATATTTTGAACATCCGAAAATGCATTGTTTTTAAATTCGGATGTAAAAATATCGAAGTTTCCTAAACCCTTGTGCCAAGTGCTACTAAAGTAAAGTGTTTTATTTTCCTTAACAAACCAAGGAGTGATGTCATCTTCTATTGTATTTATTTTTTTACCGGCATTAATAGGAGTTTCAAATGTTCCATCAGCATTCATATAAGCATACCAAATATCCATTGCACCTTCGCCTGCAGCTCTATCGCTCGAAAAGAACAAAATGGGTTTTTGATTTAATTCGCTAAAACAAGGTTGAGTTGTATTATTGCCATTTGTATTTATTGGCGAAGGAAGTTTCTGTAATTCTGTCCAATGCCCGTTTTTAAAATCAGACACATAAATTTCGCAACGGTATTGAGTTGCATTTATTGATCCACAGCGTGAAACAAACACTTTTGTGAAGTCTGAATTAAAACTTGTATTTGCATTATGAATATTACTTTTATTAAACAATGAATCTAATTCCTGCGCTTTTAAAAATTTATGGGCTTTTGTGGCTGATTTATGAGCGGTGTATAATTTATTAAACGCAACGCCTTCTGCATCTTGCTTTGACTTGTCTCTTAATGAAGAAAAATACAGCAAGCTGTCATATTCAAAAGGAGCATACTCACTAACTCGGCTATTAACGGCACTATCTAAATGAATTACTTTTATGTCTACAGGGTTTTTGATGAGTACTTGCGCAATATCGCAAGCTTCAAATTCTTGTTTTGCCTTAGCTGCTAAACGCTGCTTTTCTTTGTCTTTACTAGTACGTTGTTTTTTGTAATATTTATCAAAATATTTTTTTGCTTCTTTATACTTTCCATTGGTTTTTAATTGCATGGCAATATAAAATGGAACTTCTTTATAGGTTTTACCATTATCTTTTTTATAAATTTTTTGATACCAATGTAACGATACGTCATGATCATAATTTAAACGAGAGGCATCGGCAAAAAGCAACTGATATTCAATATTTGAAGAATCTTGTAAAATAATTTGGTTATAAATTTGTGCTGCTGCTGAAAAGTCTTTTCTGTTAGTAGCTTCAGTACCTTGTTTTAATAACTGTTTGATACTTTGCGCATCTATTGTATTTGACAATGATAAACAAGCAAATAAGAATAGTTTATGTAGTTGTTGTTTCAACATACGGCTTACATGTAAATTGGACAAACGCGTGTTTTAGGAACAAATATTTTTGGAGTAGCCCAAATATAAATAAACGAAATTTCAAAACCACCTCTACCATTTGTGGCGCGTTTAAACTGCGAGTAGTTGTAATCATAAGAAACTTGCAAACGCATGTTGTTATGCTCCAATCCAACTGTTGTAATAATAGCATCTTTAATTCGTGATAAAAGTCCAACGTTAAAAATGGTATTAGTTTTTGGTTCTAGTGTATGATAATAGGATAAGCCAAAAAGATTTTCTCTAAACTTTTGTTGTTGGTTTCCATAATATTCAAACATAATTGCAGAGATATTATTAAAGCTATATTTAAATTGTAAGGATTCATTGTGCTTTACCCTTAAAACAACTCCTTGTGTATTGTAAAAAGAAATATTTGGTTTATTAATATGATTGATTGAGTAGCCAATTGTGGCTTTCATTTTTTGGTTAATTTTTTTTTGCACTACAACACCAGCACCAATATCTGCAAACAGTTTACTTTGTCTGGCAAAGCTTTCGCCGTTATTTAATGATGCACTATAAGCATCGCCGTCCCATTGTTTGTCGTACGACAAGCGATTTGCATCAACACTAATATTAGTAATACCTCCAATTATTCCTAATGCAACACTTAGTCCCGAATCTTTTTTGAAAGAAAACTTATGATTGATAGGAACTTTAAAATCAGTAATTTTATATTTACCATCACCAGCGGCATCATGATTTAAAATAATTCCTACCGCTTCATTAGTATTTTTTATGAATGATTTTTTCAAATTATAATCGCCTCCAAAACTAAAAGTACTATATGGCACTGGCACACTTTGCCATTGGTTTCGATAATTAAAAATCAATCGTCCATCGCCTTCAAACATACCAGTATTTGCAGGATTTAAATTGAGCGGCGACATTTGCCAGTTTGAAAAATGGATATCTTGGCTAAGTGAAAATTTAGGCACATGCATGCAAAATGCAAAAAGCATCATATAAAAAACAGGTATGTGTTTGTTATTATGCATCATTATCTCATTAAGGTTACATTACCCTTTTTAAAAGATTCTTCACCGTTATTGCATTTAAAAGTCATATAGTAGCCATACACACCTTGGTCTAAGAGTTTCCCTTTAAAGCTTCCGTCCCACCCATTTTTAATATCAGAGGTTTCAAATAATTTTTCGCCCCACCTATCGTAAATTGTTAAATATACTTCTGTTATGAAATTGCTTCTAATAAAAAGCACATCATTTATTCCATCATTATTTGGTGTAAATCCTGTTGGCAAATAAACAACACCTTCATCACAAATACTTGTGATTACCGACAGATAGATTGTTTTTAAAACATGCGCGCAGCCATTTTCATCAGTAAAATAAACCGTGTATTCACCAGGTTTAGTTGGAGTAATGACTATTGTTGTATTAGATGTAATACTAGTCTGTGTTGGAGGAACCACTGCAACTGTGCCATTATTAACAAAGCCATTTAATGTTACAGTGGATGATTGTCCTAAGGTAAGTGTTGTTGCTGAAACACTAATAGATGAAGTGTTATATGAAAATGGATATACAGAAACAGTTGTGGTTAGATTGCTTTTGCAAGTATCGGTTCCTTGAATTGTACTGATTGTAACGGTGTAAATGGTTGTTGAACTTGGAAATGCAAGAGGATTGTGGATTGTAGAATCAGAAAGACTTGCGCCGGGTTGCCATAAATAATAAACACCTCCACTTGCGTTAAGTTGAACAGAATCTAACTCACATTTTAGGATAGGGTTATTCACAGCAACGGTTGTGAATCCGCTTAAATTTACAACTTGTTCGCTAGTATCTTTACAACCAAAACTATTTGTAGCAATTAACGCTACTGTGTATATTCCAGCAGCTCCATAAAAATAGGTTGGATTTTGAATGGAACTATTATTTGAATTTCCGAAATCCCACTGCCATGTAATTGGGTTATTAAAGGAGGCATCTGTAAACTGAACATTATTTCCGCAAGCACCTACGGTATAACTAAATTGCGAAGTTATTTTTGGAAAAACAGTAACGGAAGTGGTAAGCGTTTTAACACATTGTTTTCCAAGTAAACTATTTTGAGTGATGCTAACGGTATAAATGGTTGTTGTTTGAACTGTGCAGGTTGGATTTGCAATTAGCGGATTTGATAGTCCTGTAATTGGTTGCCAACTATAATTTGTACCACCTTCGGCAAGCAACGAAACAGTTTGGTAACTGCATTTTGATTGTGGTTGATTTATTTTTATCGAGTCAACAGGAACAACAATAGGTTGAGTAATAGAATCTTTACAGCCAAAATTAGTTTGTGAGGTTAACTTTACAGTGTAAGTGCCGGCGGTTAAAAAAGAATACGATGTATTTGTTGCACTTGAAAGTAGATTAGAGTTTAAATACCATTTAGTAAAATTAGCCGATGGAGTTGTTTGATTAATAAAACTAACATAATTAGAACACGAATCAACCGTCATAGTAAAGTTACTTAACGGTTTAGGATGAACTGTAATAATAATTTTAGCAGTATCATAAATATTAGTACAAATAGAAGTTTTTACATATAAGTTTGCCGTATAGGTGCCAGCTGCGGTAAAAGTTTTTATTGGGTTAAAAATAGTTGAGGTGGTATCGTTTGCGCCAAAATCCCATAAATAAGCATGACCAGGAGTACTATTATTTGTAAAGTTCACCGTTAAAGGCATGCATCCAGATATGGTACTTGCTGAAATATTTGCCACTGCTGAATTTAATTGAAAATCAATTTTAAAAACGCCGTTATTGCAATTAGAAGAATAATTAACGTTACTTCCGTTATTAGGCCAAGCGCCCGGAGTAACCGGAAAATCATCATTATTTGTGCACCCTGCACACACTGATTGATAAATGATGCCGTTTTTATCAAAGCGACTTGTGCCGCCATCTACATGTTCGTGGCTGAGTGCACCACCAAAATAACTACCAAATAAAATGTTCGACATATTTGGAGCTAGTACCATTAAGTAAAAATTATAACTGTCTGTTGATGATTGTATGGCGTTTGCTGTAAGTGGCATACCTGATGTTGGAACTAAAAATATAATATTTCCTCCCCAACCCGATAAGTAAATATTACCCGCGCAATCAACCGAAAAGGCCGAAGGGGAAATATTAATATTTCCGTTTCCGTTACCTATTACAGTAGAGGCTAATAAGATATTTAACTGTGGATTTAGTTTTTGAATAAATTGTTTACTGTTGGCATTTGAATATACTCCAGCTGTAACCGGCATATTCCCTAAAGATTGACCAAAGAGGTAAACATTTTGTTGATTATCTAATTGCACAAAATAACTTTGATCGTAGTTATTTGTTCCAATATAACTAGAATGAATAATAGCCGAACCATTTGCTTTTATTTTACAAATATAACCATCACATTTTCCTCCTCCATAAGTTGTTTTGTAGCTTCCTGCTGTAATAGGAAAATTTGAACTTCTAGTGCCACCTGTTACATAAATATTTAATGTATCATCTAGCGCAAGCGCATAACCAGCATCATTGTCGCTTCCGCCAATAAATGTACTAAATACAAGTCCGCTAAGCGTTGGGTTAAATTTTATTAATACCGCGTCTTGTTTACCACCTAAAGAGTTATCTAAAGCATTAAGGGTAGGGAAGTCAGAAGATTTTGTACTACTATAAATATAGATATTATCTAACGTGTCAACTTGAATTTCACCACGGTACTGATCTCCATAATTATATTGTAAAGAATCTGGCGGATACTCAGTAACGTTGCCATAAGGAGAAGTGTAAGAGGTGATGGCATTGTTATAATTTATACCGTCGTTTTCGGCGCCGCCAATGTATGTGGAGGATAATAATGCACTGCCATTGCTGGTGAGTTTGGCGGCAAATATATCGGTTCCATTATTAAACGTAGTACCGTTAAATACAAAACTAATGTATGTTCCACCATTAAATGTATTGTCGTAGCATCCAACCGTTGTAGGAAAATTGCTAGAGCCAGTAGCGCCATATAAGCATAGATTATCATTTTTATCAACTACTAAACTAGAAACAATTTCTGCGCCGTTACCGCCTAAGTAAGTTGAATATTTTAAGAATGTGCCCGATGAATCATATTTTGTGATAACAACATCGGTTTGTCCGGGACCTACAAAATTATTAAAGCTCACATCGTAAGATCCCACCGTTGTAGGATAACCTATATCAAAGGTAGTTCCTCCGGTATATAAACTTCCTCGCGAATCATAAGTAGCAGTCATGCCAAAATTATCAGCCGTGCTACCACTTGAGGCAGCAAATACTAATAATGGATCAATAATTAATTCATGGCTGTGATCATACTCTTTTAAAAGTTTAAAGGAAACAATATTATCTTTTAAAATAAATTTACTTGGAATTTCTATAGTGTCTTCATTTATGATTTGATATACAAATGGTTTTTGTTCAATGGATTCGCTAACCGAGGTGCTAATATAAAGTTCTCCATTTTTTAGTTTAATACTATTTACACCGACATAATGTATTTTAATTTCATTAGGATTTCCATTAGGCTTTACAATAAAATTGTATTTTATAGATTGTTTTCCTCCAAAGTAAATGGCATCAATATTTGCATATAATTCAGAAATAAGAATATTTTTATAGTGATGCACATTTGAAGCCCAATGAGAAGAATTTTTCCCCACAAAATAATTAGAATAATCTTCTGTGATATCATTGGCAATAATTTGCGGAGTGGTGTTTGAACCAAGAAAATTAATAGAGTAGGCGTGAAATTTTAAATTGGAGGAAATTATTTTTCCAAGATGCCTAGATCTATAATTGTCTTTGTCATATAAATGAAAAGTAAGTTTTCCAGTTTTTTCTACAAACAAAGCGCCGCCATCTAATTGTGCCTTATAACTAATGTGATTGTCCCATTGGCTTTTGTTTTCAGTAAATTGAATTTGTGTCTGCGAGTGATTAGAAGGAGTTTTTACTCGCTGCGCAAAACTATACGCAGCACAAAAAATGACACAAACTATAATTAACAATTTATTCATTATAGTAAATGTAATAAAAAAAACCTTGATTAAAAATCAAGGTTTAAATAAAAATGCTCTAAACAAAGTAGTTGTTATCTTAAAGTGCCATTTTTGTCGGCTTCCTTAGTTTGTTTTATAATTTGCAGGGTCCAATACACTAATAAGCCACCTATAATAACCCATAGAACAATGTTAGGTCCATGCCCTAAAGAGCGCATTCCTTTGAATATTTTTTGAGAAAAATCTCCGATTGCATAAAAAACATCTGTCATTGTTATCATTAAAGAAGCCATATTAATCTAAATTTGTAAGTTTACACCACAAAAATATAAATTATTTCTAATATAAAATGATTTTGAACAAAAAATGATTGTCACGTCTTTAAAAAGTAATATTCAAGGTTCTATTATTATTATCCTTTTGCTGTCAATTGGACTTTGGTTATGCACTTTTGCATTTGTAAACCCAAGTTCAATAGTCTTAAATTACAAAGAGCATATTTTATATTCTTATTTTTTTGTCAATGGCTTTTCATTCAATGTTAACCAGTTAATTACACTACTCGTTATTTTATTAGGGTCTTTTTTAGTTAATGTTTTGGCTATTGAGCAAGAGATTACATCTAAAACCAACTATTTGCCTGCCTTTTTTTATATGCTATTTTCTTTTTCGGCAAGCACAAAAAGTACTGTAGAGCCTATTTTAACTGCTAATTTATTTATCTTACCAGCACTATATTATTTAATAAACAGCTATAGAAAGGATTATGCGCTTGCAGAATTTTTTAAGGCGGGATTATTTATGGGGCTTGCTACTTTTTTCTGCATTCATTATATAGTTATATTTCCCTTAAGTTTTACTGCAATAATTATTTTACGATCATTTAATTGGAGAGAATGGAGCGTTTTATTATTGGGGTTATTTACGCCTTTATATATTTGCGTGGCTTTAGCCTATTTAACAACCAACAATGCTTTTACTGTATTTTTAATGATGAAAGAGGCCGCCTCGAGTATTCAAACACCAATTGTATCTGAATATTATTTTGGCTTCATTATTTTAATTGTCATAGTATTTACTTTTTCAATTATAAGATATCTTGGTAAAGGATTTGGCGGAAAAGTAAAAACACAAAAAACGAAATATATATTATTATGGATGTTCTTTTTTTGTTTGTTAATGGTGTTTTTTGAGCAAATGTCTGATATGATATTT
>JBILOV010000100.1:0-7873 GCA_044374335.1 Bacteroidia bacterium
CAATTTCAAAATTTCCAGGAGTGGAAAATGTGATTTTTTCGATTGATCCAACTCCTGAATTCAAAACGGCAAAAGTTTCACTATTGATTATTTTCCAGGAAGTATTATCATCTAACTTATACGAAAACGTTTCGCCAAATGCAATTTTCTGATTCTCTATGTGCTCACCATTAGATGGTAGTTGGCTGATGTTTTTTGCATTTATTGAAAAAACAAAAAACATTAAAAAAATTATGGATAAGGGTTTATTCATGATTTTGAATTATTAAAAATTATATATTATCTGATTTTGACGATTTTTTCGTTTATCAATTTTAAAAAATTATTTAATTTTTGCATGTTGTAACTGCTTCATTTATTATGAATAAAGCTATTTAAATATTTAAAAATGGGTTGCAAAAGTACAACAAAAAAATAAAAAATATTATTTATTTATTTATTGTGACTGCTTTAATATTTCTTCAGCTAAATGTGGGCTAAATTCTAAAACAAAAAAACCCTAAACTATTGCTAGTAAAGGGTTCAAGAATTAACAGCGGAGAAGGAGGGATTCGAACCCTCGGTACAGTTACCCGTACGCATGTTTAGCAAACATGTCCTTTCGGCCACTCAGGCACCTCTCCAACTCAAATATAAAAATTGAGGTTACAAATGTAACGTTTTTTTTAAATTATAAAAACTTATTGAAAAATAAATTTCGTGACTTATTTTATTAATTGAGGATATTTTGAAAATTAAAAATAACAGTATTATTCAAATTAAAGCAGTTTGAATTAACTACAGCGTTCATCTATTGCACAACCAACTTTTGAGTAACTAATTTTAGTTGCTTACCATCCTTAATTTGTAATTGAATAAAATATAAGCCTTTACTAAAATGGGATACATCAATATGATTAGTTTTATTAAAAGTTGTTGTTTTAAAAACTTCATTTCCAATTACATCAAAACACTTAATTATTATTTCTGACAAACTACTATTTTTAATAGTAATTGTTATTTTATCTGTTGTTGGATTTGGGAAAATAGCTACATTTTCTTCATTAAATAATTCATCAACACCAACCTGATTAACATTAGTTGAATTAAAAAATGCTAAACCTCCCGCATGATTTCCTAAAAATAAATCACGTTTTCCATCATTGGTAATATCTTCATAAAAAGGCGAGCATCGAGGCCCTTCGTTAATTAAAAATAAATTTGTATCCACTCTGTTAAACGTTCCAGTTAAATTTCCATCAATATTATCATATAAGTATAAATTCCCAATTTCACTTCCAACCAGCAATTTAGTTACTCCAGATTCGCTGAACATAAAAGGCATACTATAACCTGTTAAGGAGCCAATACTAGTTTGCCTAACATCAACAGCCCCAAAAAATGTAGTTTGTAATGAAAATAAAGGGTTTGTTGCCGACCCTGTATTTGAATAATACGCTATTTTACCATTTAAAGAACCAATAAGTAAATCTAACGTCCCATTTTTATTGACATCAATTAATTGAGGATAGGCAAAATTACCCACATCAATTGTTTTATAATTACTAATGTGGTTGCTAAACTGCGCGGCCATTCCATTAGGCGCTATGTTTTCAAAATAATGTAATTGCCCATTATTATCTCCGATGATTAAATCCTTATCTCCATCATTATCTAAGTCTCCAAATGTTGGTGCCATAGAGTAAATATTATATGCAGAAAGGGATTGATAATCTCTTGTAATTAATGAAAAAGATGGTGATGAAGAAGTTCCTATGTTTTTATAAAAGGCCAATTTTGATTTATTAGTATTGATAGTATAGTAACCCAAATTACCAACAATTAAATCTTTTTTTCCATCCGAATCGGCATCAAATAAAACGGGATAGGCCCCTTCACCTAATTCGATCATATCTTCTTGTAGAAAATTCTTTTTCTGAAATACAAAATTAACCGTTGTTGTTACTGATGCATTTTTATAAAGCCAAACACTTTGATAATTTTCGGAACCACCAATAGCATTAGGACTGGCAATTAAATCCTTAAATCCATCATTATCTATATCTAAATTAAAAGTGCACGGAAATGAGTTTAATTTTATAGTTGTGGTGCTTCCCTTATTTGGGTAATTTGGGTACAATTTTGTAGTGTCACCAATATGCGCATTACTTGAATTACCTTCATTTTCAACAAAAAAAACATCACTACAAGAAATATCTCCCAATATTAATTCAGAGTCACCATCACCGTTTCTATCAAAGCACATGATGCAAGAGCCCGAATGTAAAGGTTTATTTAAGCTATCTTTTAATATATCCTGATACATTTTCATAAAAGGACATTGGTTTAAATCAACCTGACAATTACTTTCTTTAATATCACCCCAACAATCGTCAACCATATCAAATACTAAACTATCAGAATGTCCGTATAATTCTTGACTCATGTTTTTGTGAAATTCAATTTTTACCCCAAAAACTGAATAAGATAAAATATCTAAATCTCCATCATTATCAAGATCTGCAATGCCAGGCAAAGCAACAGCATTGCAATATAAATTAGAAATACTTGGAGATCCTGTAGGATTGTAATCAGTCATTAATAAAGGTTTAACAAGATTGAATGTTAAATTTTGACCAACTGTATTGTTTTTAAATACTTTAATACCACCTGTTGTATATGTGAAAATATCTGACCTTCCATCGTTATTATAATCATAAAACAAAGCCCATTCTTTAACTTCCGGAAATTGATTTTGATGATTGTAGTCATGAGTATATTTTGCCTCTCCAGCAGAACCCGCATTTAAAAAAGTTCTTAATCTACCTCCTGAACCGCAAATCTTATCAAATGCAACAATATCCTTTTTTCCATCTAAATTCAAATCAATTTGTGTAAACGAGCTAAAATTAATTCCTCCAGCCCAAGGCATAGATAACCTTGCATTTGATTCAAAAACAGAAATAGTATCTCTGTAAACAGTGTTTTGAGAAAAAACAACTCGTACTGAAATAGATAAAATAAAAAAAAATCTAAAAAAACTCATAGCGTCAAAAATACGTATTATAACTTAAATAAAAATGCTAACTACTTAATTATCAATGTTAAATTAATTTGCTTTATATAGTCAATAAACATATATTTGCAACCTTAATTTTTAAGATAAAATAACAACTTTATGCAAAACAAAGGTGCCATTAAAATTTTCGCTATACTTTTAGCGCTTGCCTGTATTTTTTATTTATCATTTACTTGGATAACTCGTGGAGTAGAAACTGAAGCAAAAGAATATGCTGAAACTATTTCTAGCTCTGCTGGAACACAAGCAATTGCTAAAAAATATGCTAACGGAGACGCTACAAAAGAGCTATTTTACGTAGATTCTTTAAAAGAAAAGTTAGTAGATAAATATTTAGATTCGTTGAAAAATCAACCAGTTTACGACTTACTAGTAGCAAGTTATACTTACGAAGAGTGTAAAAAACGTGAAATTAACTTAGGTTTAGATTTACGTGGTGGTATGAACGTAACTTTAGAGATTTCGGTTGCTGATATCGTTAAAAACTTATCAAACAATAATCCTGATGCGGCCTTCAATCTTTCTATTAAAGATGCGCAAGCTAATATGGGTGTTGGAAATAATGATCCTTTTTTAACATTATTTGCTAAAAAATATAAAGCTAACGCTCCTTCTGGCCAATTAGCACCATTATTCCAAACAATTGAATTAAAAGGGAAAATTGCTTATAATGCTACAAACGAAGAAGTAATTGCGTTTTTAAATACTAAAGTTGAAGAATCAATTTCTAACTCTGAAAAAACATTCCGTTCTCGTATTGACCGTTTTGGTGTAGCTCAACCAAATATCCAAAAATTAGGAAATACAGGTCGTATCTTAGTTGAATTACCAGGCGTTAAAGATAAAGAACGTGTTCGTGAATTATTACAAGGAACTGCCAACTTAGAGTTTTGGGAAACTTATGATAATGGCGAATTAGGAAACTTATTAATAGGTGCTAATGATAAATTATCAAAAGCATTGTACCCTGACTTTAATGTAAAAAAAGATTCTGCTTCAGTAAAATCTGATACCACTAAAATAACCAAAGCGCCAATTGTAAAAGCTGATTCTTCAAAACAGGAAGTTGATACCAATGCTGTTGTAGCAGTTAAAACATCATCAACTGTTCCCACATCTTTAGATTCATTTAATTACCGTTTCCCTTTAATTTACGTAGGAAATGTGCCTTGTCCGTTAAAAGCTAATGTGTCTTTTAATCAACAGACTAATCAACCAGAGCAATTTTTACCAGGACCAGTTGTGGCTCGTGCATATAGCAAAGAAGATACTGCTAAAGCAAATGCACTATTAAAAAACCCTGCCTTAAAATCATATTTCCCTAATAAATTAAAATTTATGTGGGGATCGAAACCAGAAGAAGTTAAAAATGAAGCTGGAGAAGTTATAGGTTCTTATTATGAATTATACGCTATTAAAATAACAGATAGAAGTGGTAAAGCTGCTATGTATGGTGATATTATTACAGATGCTCGTCCTGATTTTGACGCTCAAAGTGGTGGTCACCCATATATTAGTATGACTATGACTGGTGAAGCTGCTACTAAATGGGCAAAATTAACAAGAGATAATGCGCCGCAAGGAGATAAAAAAGGACGTTCAATTGCAGTAGTAATGGATAACATGGTTTATTCAGCACCAACAGTAAACGGCGAAATTAAAGGTGGACAATCTCAAATTACCGGAAACTTTACAGTAGAAGAAGCAAATACATTAGCAGCAGTTTTAAGTGCTGGTAAATTACCTGCTCCTGCTCGTATTGTTGAAGAAAGCGTTGTTGGTCCTACATTAGGTCAGGAAGCTATTGATTCAGGTTTAATGAGTACTGTCATTGCTTTACTAGTTATTTTAGTATTCATGTACATGTATTATAATAAAGCTGGAATGGTTGCTAATATTGCATTGGTTGCTAATATGTTCTTTATTATGGGAATACTAGCATCAATGAATGCCGTTTTAACGTTACCAGGTATTGCAGGTATTGTGCTCACCATTGGTTTAGCGGTGGATGCAAACATCTTAATTTTTGAGCGTATTCGTGAGGAATTATCGCTTGGTAAATCATCAGCGCAAGCTATAAAAGAAGGTTTTAAACATGCTATGAGTTCAATTATTGACTCTAACGTTACTTTAGCAATCTTAGCAATTATCTTGATGGTATTCGGTTCTGGTCCCGTTCAAGGTTTTGCAACTACTTTATTAATTGGTATTGGAGCATCATTATTCTCGGCTATCTTAATTACTCGTGTAATTTTTGATTGGATGTTAGATCGTAAAATGCAAATACCATTTGATAATAGCGCCACTAGAAATTCATTTAAAAATGTAGCATTTAACTTTGTTGGTCGTCGTAAAATCTATTATGCTATTTCAACTACAATAATCATTTTAGGAGCTGTCATGTATTTTGTGCATGGTGGTTTAAAATTAGGTGTTGATTTTAAAGGTGGTCGTACGTACCAAGTTCGTTTTGAAAAAGAAATGAATACAGAAGATGTAAAACAATCATTAAAAACAGCCTTTAAAGACGCATCATTAGAAGTAAAAACAGTTGGTGGAAATAACCAAATGAAAATTACGACTTCATATCGTGTAACAGATAATTCACCAACCGTTGATACAGAAGTTGAAAACGCATTAAAGGATGGATTAAGCACTTTAAAAGTGAAAAACGAGATTGTTAGCCAACAAAAAGTAGGTCCAACTATTGCAACAGATATTTTATATGGTGCTTATGCAGCTATTTTATTCTCTTGCTTAGTAATGTTTATTTACATTGTAGTTCGATTCAAAAAATGGCAATATGGTTTAGGTGCGGTTGTGGCATTATTCCATGACGTGCTAGTTGTATTATCATTCTATACAATTTTAGATGGAATTGTTCCTTTCTCATTAGAAATTGGTCAAGATTTTATCGCAGCCATCTTAACTGTTATGGGTTACACTATGACAGAAACTGTGGTTGTATTTGATAGGATTCGTGAGCGTTTAACTGAAAATGAAAAAGCAGATTCTACAGCTGAAGAACGCAATACTCTTATTAATTATGCGTTAAATAGCACGTTAAGTCGTACGATATTAACATCATTAACTGTGTTCTTCGTATTATTAGTAATCTTCATTTTTGGAGGAGAAAGTATTAGAGGCTTTATATTTGCTTTATTAATTGGTCGTATCATTGGTACATATTCTTCATTATGTATATCAACTCCAATTGTTGTTGATTTTGATAAAAGAAACTAAAAACATATAACAATTTTTAAGCGCCCCTTCCGAAAGTTGGGGCGTTTTTATTTAATAACAGGCTTACTAAAATCTCAATTTCGTTCGTACCTTTATACTTCATGATTTTAGAACGCTTATCGCTTATCAACTTTAAAAATTACGACGAAGCTCAATTAGAATTTTGTAAAAAATTTAATTGCTTTGTTGGTAATAATGGCATGGGTAAAACTAATTTACTAGATGCCATACATTATGTATCATTTTGTAAAAGCTTTTTTAATGCAGTTGATAGCCAAAATATAAAATATGACTTACCGTTTTTTGCAATTCAAGCATGGATAAATAAAAATGGTGAAACTCATGAAATTTTTTGCGGTGTGAAACGCGGAGCTAAAAAACAATTTAAGCACAATAAAAAAGAATACGATCGACTCTCAGAACACATTGGATTATATCCTTTAGTTATGATTTCACCTTCGGACATTGAATTGATTTGGGATGGCAGTGAAGTGAGACGTAAATTTATGGATAGTATTATTTCTCAATACGATAAAGTGTATTTAGAAAAACTAATTGCATATAATCATGTCCTTCAACAACGCAATGCCTTATTAAAACAATTTTATGAAAGCAGAAGCTTTGATAACATGAGTTTGGAAATTTGGGATGAACAATTAATAATTTACGGTGAAGAAATTATTAAAATTCGTACAAGTTTTTTACAAGAGTTTATCCCTTTATTTACAAAAAACTATCAATTTATAAGTGGAACTAATGAAAATGTGAGTTTAGAATACGAATCCTCTATAAAAGATTTATCCTATAAAACAGTTTTATTAGCAAGTTTATCAAGAGACAGAGCTGTACATTATACAACAGCAGGACCGCATCGCGATGATTTAAATTTTAAATTGATGGGGAATAGTTTAAAGAAATTCGCATCGCAAGGTCAACAAAAATCTTATTTACTCGCATTAAAACTAGCACAATTTGAGTTTATCAAAGAAAAAAAAACAACTAAACCTTTGTTATTATTAGATGATATTTATGATAAGTTGGATGAAACTCGTTTTAAAAAGTTAATTGAATTAGTAAGTGGTGACGAATTTGGACAAGTATTTATTACAGATACCCACGCTGAACGAATACACGAATTATTTGAACAAAATAATTCAGAACATCTTATTTATATTGTCAATAATGGAACAATAGTAAAACATGGCTAAAAATAATAATCTCATAAAATTAGGCGATGCCATATCTCAAATTTTCAAAGAAGAAAAATTGGATGAGAAATATAGCATTTTTGCTATTAGAAATGGTTGGGAAGGTATTGTAGGAAAAATAGTCGCTAAACATACCACTCAAATAAACTATGCTCAAGGGATTTTGTTTGTTTCAATTGACTCGTCAATCATTAGAAATGAAACAGCCTACGTAAAGGAAACAATCATTGAAAAAATAAATAAATTTGTAGGAAAGAGATTGATAAAGGAGTTAGTTTTAAAATAAATAAAGTGATAAGTGATTAGAGTTTAGTGATAAGATATAACTAAACTCTAATCACTTATCACTAACCACTAAAAAGAT
>JBILOV010000203.1:0-4426 GCA_044374335.1 Bacteroidia bacterium
AAAACAATTCAAAATCATTTTTAACAAGAGATTTTATTAACTCAAATATATGTTGATATTGAATTTATAATTTAATATTAGTTAGATGTAGTGTTGAGTAAAAAGATTTAAATTTTGAGGTAATGTACTGAAAAATAGTTGGTGATTTTCTCAAAAATAATTTATAACCTTCAACTCTTAATCAAAATAGAAAGTAAAACGAAGTAACACCAATGTGATTGATGTTAACAAAAAAAGGTAGTTTAAGCTACCTTTTTTAATTCTTGCATTTGAGAAAATGGTAAAGAAAAATGATGTATTCTCAATTTTATATTAGATTTACCTCAATCGGTATCTAATATATGCCCTAAAAACTAAAAACTTTTTTAATTAGTATAAGATTAAGTACAACCTATTACATATAAAATACTATTATTTAGCTTTTAATTTATCGCTCATTTCTTTTCCTTTTGCCTCATTACCGGTTAAATAATATAACTTACGTAACGCTGTCAAACATGCTTTATCATCTGATTTAATAGATATTGCTTGTTCTAAATATGGTATAGCTTTTTTATAATACTCTGAACTTTTTGTTTCATATTCTTTCTGTTTTTTTACCAACTCAGGAACAGTAGTCTTTTCAGTTGACTTATTATATAAAGTTCCTCCGTAGTTATTATATAATGCTCCCAAGTTATATAAGGCATTAAAATAACTTTCCTGATTGGTTGGCTTTAAATCAACAGCTTTTTGATAATGTTCAGCTGCTTTCATTACTAATTCATCATAATTTGCAGGTTTAATAGTGTCTTTTCCGCTCTTACCTCTGGGATTGGCTAAATTATCAAAAACATTACCTAATACTAATTCTAATTGAGCATTATTAGGTTCTTTTTCTATAGCAGCTTGCAAATTTGCTAATGCTTTTTCCTGTTGTCCTTTTTGTAGGTATATTTCAGTTTCACGATTCATTAAATAAACATCATTTGGAAAGGTTTTTCGTCCCATTTTTAAATACTCCAATGCCGTGGCTGTATCTTTTTGAATAAGTTTAACATCATAAATAGTTTGATAATTATAAGGCGATGCAATTTTTTGATCAATCATTTTTTTATTGTAATCAAACATTTTAATAGGATTTTTTGCTTTTTGAGCAGAGATACAAGCGTTATAAAAACCAGAGGTATCTTTCTTACCAGTCATTAATGAGTTCATAACTGCCGATTTATAAAAATAATCTGCTGATTGATCATATTGTTTTGCTTTATATTTTCCAACAGCAATGTTTGATGATTCTAATTTAATTTGCCCAGCAGTAATACTTAATTTTAAATCATCGTCGCTTGGCATAGAGCCTCCCTTCATGATATCCATAATATTTTCAAAATATTTTGAATCTAGTTCTTTAATTTTTTCTAAAGAACTTGCTGCAGCTTCAAATTCAACTAAAGATGTATTGCCATAAGCAGATTCTAATCTTTCATTTTTATCTGTAATTGTTGACTCTAATTTTTTTTGCTCAGTTTTTAAATTGTATTGATATAAATCATACATAATACGACAATAATATGCATGAGTTTTAGCTTGTATTTTTGTTTCTTCGTTAGCTAGGGCCAAATCTATATTATCTTTAGCCTTCATTAAATAAGATACATCAGGTTTATCTTTCAATGTTGATTCATAATCATTTAATGCACGCCATGCATTTTGAACTTTAACTTTTTGAGCCATACCTATCATTGGTAGTGATATGAATGCAAGTATCTGAATTGTTTTTTTCATTTTCGTATTTTTTATGTTCTAGTCTTTTTCAATTTATGTTCCAAATTTTATTTTTTAACTTTTATTTACAATTGGAGAAAATAAGAAATTTTATTAAAGAGATTTAAAAATCTCCTTAATAAAATTATTTCAAAATTATTCTACATTGTCTGGTGCAGCTTCGCCTTTACTTTCTTCATTCTCTGATGGAGTTTCAGCAGCAGTTATGTCTCCGGTTGGAATTTCGGGAGTTACTTCTCCTTCAACAACCGCTTCAACTTCTTCTTCGTGATCAACTTTAGTTACAGCTGCAATACTATCGCTATCTTGAATATTAATTAACTTAACGCCTTGTGTTGCACGCCCCATTACCCGTAAATTGGAAACAGCCATACGGATAGCAATTCCGTTCTTAGTAATAATCATTAAGTCATTAGCATCGGTTACAGATTTAATACCAACTAAGTTTCCTGTTTTTTCAGTAATATTAATTGTTTTAACTCCTTTACCTCCACGATTAGTTACTCTGTATTCGTCAATATCCGAACGTTTACCATAACCTTTTTCAGAAACAACTAATACATTTGCTTGCATATCGCTAATGCAAATCATACCAACTACTTCGTTTGTTCCACCTTCTTCATCATTTAAATCTATTCCTTTTACACCACTTGCATTTCTGCCCATTGGTCTAACTTTAGCTTCAGGGAAACGACAAACTTTACCCATTTTAGTAGCAATCATTATTTCATTATTACCATTTGTTAAAGCGGCTTCTAATAAAACGTCTCCTTCACGAATTGTAATGGCATTAATACCATTAGCACGTGGACGAGAATAGGCTTCTACAGATGTTTTTTTGATAATACCATCTTTAGTACATAATATGATGAAGTTATTTTTAATATACTCTTCATCATTTAAGTTTTTAATATTGATAAATGCTTTTACTTTATCGTCAGCAGAAATACTGATTAAATTTTGCAACGCACGACCCTTACTTTGTTTATTTCCTTCGGGAACTTCGTATGCTCTAATCCAAAAGCAAGAACCTTTTTCGGTAAATAATAAAATATAATTATGTGTTGAGGCAATAAACATATGTTCTACAAAATCTTCATCACGGGTTGCTGTTCCTTTACTGCCTCTTCCACCACGATTTTGAGAACGGTAATCTGCAAGGTTTGTGCGTTTCATGTAACCTAAATGAGAAATAGTAATTACTACATCTTCATCAGCAATCATGTCTTCAATTTTTAAATCGCTACCAGCATAAACAATATCTGTACGACGCTCATCACCATATTTTTCTTTAATCTCAACTAATTCTTCTCTGATAATTTGGTAACGCAAAACTTCGTTACTTAAAATATCTTTGTAATGTAAAATGCTTTTCATTAACTCCTCATATTCTGCATTTAATTTATCAACTTCTAGTCCGGTTAATGTTCTTAAACGCATATCCAAAATAGCACGCGCTTGAATTTCGGATAAAGAGAAACGGGAAATTAATTCATCTTTTGCAGCATCAGGGCTATCACTTTCACGAATGATTTTAATTACCTCTTCAATATTTTTTTGAGCAATTAATAAACCTTCTAAAATATGAGCGCGTTTTTCGGCTTGTATTAAATCAAATTTTGTTCTTCGAACAACTACATCATGTCTATGTTCAACAAAATGAAATATCATATCCTTAAGATTCAACATTTCAGGACGACCTTTAACCAAAACAACATTGTTTATAGAGAAAGATGTTTGTAAGGCAGAATACTTATAGAGGTTGTTCAATACAACATTAGAGATGGCATCACTTCGTAATTCATAAACAATACGCATACCTTCGCGGTTACTCTCATCGCGAATTTCGGTGATACCTTCTATTTTCTTTTCATTACAAAGTTCCCACTGACGTTTAATCATTTCCGCCTTATTTATTTGATAAGGTATTTCGGTAACAACAATACGTTCCCTATTATTTACGGGTTCAATGTTTGCTTTGGCGCGCATTACAACTCTTCCACGTCCTGTGTGAAATGCTTCTTTAACTCCTTCATAGCCATATATTGTTCCACCAGTAGGAAAATCAGGAGCTTTAATGTGTTTCATTAAACCATCAATATCAATGTTATTGTCATCAATATAAGCCAAGATACCATTAATAATTTCGGTTAAATTATGCGGTGCCATATTAGTTGCCATACCAACAGCAATACCAGAAGCACCATTCATTAATAAATTTGGAATACGAGAAGGAAGAACAGTTGGCTCTGTTAATGAGTCGTCAAAATTGGGACGAAAATCAACCGTATCTTTTTCAATATCACTTAATAATTCTTCAGTAATTTTACGAAAACGAGCTTCGGTATAACGCATTGCTGCCGGCGGATCACCATCTACAGAACCGTAATTACCTTGTCCATCTACTAACATATAACGTAAGCTCCATTCTTGTGCCATACGAACCATTGTATCGTAAACAGATGTATCGCCATGTGGATGGTATTTCCCTAAAACCTCCCCTACAATACGGGCAGACTTTTTATAAGGACGATTGTGCATCACACCTAAATCCAACATACCGTATAATACACGACGATGTACAGGTTTTAAACCATCTCTTACATCAGGTAAAGCACGCGATACAATAACCGACATCGAATAATCGATATAGGCTGTTTTC
>JBILOV010000075.1:0-9303 GCA_044374335.1 Bacteroidia bacterium
GTTTTCATTTCCTCTTCAATGTTAATTTGGATAATTTTCTCTCCGCTCATATTCTTTTATTTATTTTTTAATTCTTTGTAATTTAATTGGCAATTCTGAAATAATGGCAGTAATTTTTTTATAATAACTTCACAAATTATCATTTTATGAAATTAGTAATAGGCTTTGAAAGTACCTTTTTTATTAGTAATTTAGATGTATAGTTATTAACAGTTTTGATGTTAAAAAAAAGGTCGCTTAAAATATACAAAACTGACATTATCGGTTACTTTTGATTGTGGCATTAATTATGTTTATAACAATACAAAGAACTAAAATTTATGGAAGCAAAATTTTCACAGCGCGTAAAAGACGTTATAACGTTTAGCCGAGAAGAAGCCTTAAGACTTGGGCATGATTATATTGGAATAGAACATTTAATGTTAGGTATGATTCGCGATGGCGAGGGCGTTGGCATTAAATTATTGAAGAATTTAGCTATTAATATTCAGGATTTTAGAAAGCAGATTGAACAAAGTTTACCTGTATCCATGAAAAAGGTAAATAATTTATCTAATATCCCATTAGTTAAGCAAGCTGAAAAAACCTTAAAATTAACTTATTTAGAAGCCAAAGTATTTAAAGCTCCGCAAATTGGAACTGAACATTTACTAATGTGTATTTTAAAAGATAACGACAATGTTGTTACAAAAACTTTAAGTAAATATGGAGTAGATTATAACGCTGTAAAATTAGAACTAGAAGGATTTATGGAAAATCCTCATAAAATTGAAAACTCTACAGCAGGTGATGATGAGGATAGCGAAGAAACTTTTGGAAATAGCGGTTCTGGGACATCAAAAAAAGGAGGTGAATCCAAATCTAAAACACCTGTTTTAGATAATTTTGGAAGAGATTTAACTAAAATGGCTGAAGACGGAAAATTAGATCCTGTTGTAGGTCGTGAAAAAGAAATAGAACGCGTATCTCAAATTTTGTCTCGCCGTAAAAAAAATAATCCCATATTAATTGGTGAACCAGGAGTAGGTAAATCAGCCATTGCTGAAGGTTTAGCTTTACGAATTATTCAACGTAAAGTATCTCGTGTACTTTTTGGAAAACGTGTTGTTACTCTTGATTTGGCTTCTTTAGTTGCAGGTACAAAATACCGTGGACAATTTGAAGAGCGAATGAAGGCCGTTATGAATGAATTAGAAAAAAATCCAGATGTAATTTTATTCATTGACGAAATTCACACTATTATAGGTGCAGGTGGTGCTAGTGGAAGTATGGATGCTAGTAACATGTTTAAACCAGCATTAGCTCGTGGAGAAATACAATGTATTGGAGCAACAACGTTAGATGAATTTCGTCAACATATTGAAAAAGATGGAGCTTTAGAACGTCGTTTTCAAAAAGTAATTATTGAGCCTGCAACTCAGGAAGAATCATTACAAATTTTAACGAATATTAAATCTAAATATGAAGATCATCATAATGTAACTTACACTCCAGAAGCTATTAAAGCGTGTGTAACTTTAACGGCTCGATATTTAACTGACAGACATTTACCTGATAAAGCGATTGATGCTTTAGATGAAGCTGGTTCACGTGTTCACATTACTAACATTCATGTGCCTGAAAATATTTTGGAGTTAGAGAAAAAAATGGAGGATATTAAAGAACTAAAAAATCAAGTAGTTCGCTCTCAAAAATATGAAGAAGCTGCCAAATTACGCGACACCGAAAAACAATTACAAAATCAGTTAGAAACTGCTAAAAAAGCTTGGGAAGAAGAAACTAAGTTAAATAGAGTTACTGTTACTGAAGATAACGTTGCAGAAGTTGTTTCGATGATGAGCGGTGTTCCTGTTCAACGTATTTCTCAAAATGAAGGTGAGAAATTAGTGAAAATGGTAGAACAATTAAAAGGTAAAGTAATTGGACAAGACGAAGCCTTGAAAAAAGTTGTTAAAGCCATACAACGTAACCGTGCCGGATTAAAAGATCCTAATAAGCCAATTGGCTCATTTATTTTCTTAGGTCCAACAGGAGTTGGTAAAACTCAGTTGGCAAAAATTTTAGCTAAACATTTATTTGATAATGATGAAGCTTTAATTAGAATTGATATGAGTGAGTACATGGAAAAATTTGCTGTAACTCGTTTAATTGGAGCTCCTCCGGGATATGTTGGTTATGAAGAAGGCGGACAATTGACTGAAAAAGTTCGTCGTCGTCCCTACTCTGTTGTGTTATTAGATGAAATTGAAAAAGCACATCCAGATGTATTTAATATGTTGTTACAAGTATTAGATGATGGACAATTAACGGATAGTTTAGGTCGTAAAATTGACTTTAAAAATACTATTATTATTATGACATCTAATATTGGTGCTCGTCAGTTAAAAGATTTTGGGCAAGGCGTAGGTTTTGGAACTCAGGCCCGCGTAGAAAATGCTGAAGAAAGTAACAAGGGTGTTGTAGAAAATGCTTTGAAGAAAGCTTTTGCGCCAGAGTTCTTAAATCGTATTGATGATGTAGTGATGTTTAATTCTTTAAATAAAGAAGATATTCATAAAATTATTGCCATTGAATTAAACGGATTGTTTGGTAGAGTAAATAATTTAGGCTACACAATTAAAATTACGGATGCAGCTAAAGACTTTATTGTTGAAAAAGGTTATGATGCTCAATACGGTGCTCGTCCATTAAAACGAGCCATTCAAAAATATTTAGAGGATCCAATGGCTGAAGAAATTATACAAAGTAATTTATCTGAAGGTGATCAAATTGAAATAGATTTTGATAAGGAGAAAAATGAAATTGTTGTTAAAACAATTAAACCTAAAACAAAAAAGAAAAAAGAAGATAACTAGTTACAAAAAACCCTCAGAAAAATCTGAGGGTTTTTTATTTCTAATAAAAAACAAAAGATTAACCTAATAATTCTTTTACAAATTGAGATACTAATTTACCGTCAGCTCTACCTGCAATAACTTTATTAGCTGCACCCATTACCTTACCCATATCTGCCGCTGTTGTAGCTCCTAATTCGGTAATTGCATTTTTAATAATAGTTCTAAGTTCATCTTCCGTTAATTGTTTTGGCAAATACTCTTCCATAATCAATGCCTGAGCCATTTCGTCTTCAGCTAAATCAGGTCGATTTTGTTGAATATAAATATCATGTGTTTCTTTCCGTTTTTTATATTCTCGCTGAATAGCCTTTGTTGCACTTTCCTCCGTCAATCCTTCCGGAGAAGTTTTTAATAATAAGATTACTGCTTTTATTGCTCTTACAGCCTCTAATCGTTTAGCGTTTTTTGCTAACATTGATGCTTTAACATCTGCATTAATTTTCTCTTCTATTCCCATAATATGTTTAATTTTAGTGTAAAGTTATAATTAGTCAGTTATATTTCAAAAGTATTAATTAAAAAGCTAAATAAGCGATAAATAAATTTAAAAAAATAAACCACATAGGCACATAGAAAAAGCATGTTGATCCAAAGTATGAAATAGAAAAACATGTTTTAAAACATAGACTACTATGTTAAACGAAGTTTTACATTTACAGGTTAAACTATTTGTTTCCCATATTTGCAAGCCTCAGGAATGTTAAATGATCATTTGGTAACTTGCTGTAAATTTAAGGAACTAAAATAGCAATAAAAAGAAGTATATCTTTATCAAAAAATACAAGTATGGTTTTAAAAAATATTATTACAGAATTAGAAAAATTTGCCCCTCTATCCTATCAGGAATCATATGATAATTGCGGCTTATTAACAGGAAATAAAGCCCAAACTGTTACCGGGGCAATTTTATGTTTAGATTGTACCGAGGATGTTGTAGAGGAAGCTATTAAAAAAAAATGCAATTTAATTATTGCTCACCATCCTGTTATTTTTAGTGGTTTAAAAAAATTGAATGGCAATAATTACGTTGAAAGAACGATTATTAAAGCCATACAAAATAATATTGCTATTTATGCTTGTCATACAAATTTAGATAACGTAAAATTAGGCGTTAATAAAAAAATAGCAGGCAAGCTTGGATTAATAAATACTCAAATCTTAGCGCCAAAAAAATCATTGTTAAAAAAAATAGTCACTTTTGTTCCAACTTCTCATTTAGAAAATGTTAGAGAAAATTTGTTTAATTCTGGGGCTGGTAATATTGGTGACTATGATAAATGCAGCTTTGTTTTGGAGGGGGTTGGAAGTTTTAGAGGAAATGAATATTCAAATCCTTTTATTGGAGAAAAAGAAAAATTAAGTTTGGAAAAAGAATGCCGTATAGAAATGATTTTTGAGGCTGTTCATGAATCTCAAATTATTTCAGCACTCAAACAACATCATCCTTATGAAGAAGTTGCATTTGATATTTACCAGTTAGAAAATACCTACCAAAATATTGGTTCGGGTATGATTGGTGAATTAGAGTTTCCTATTTCTGAAAATGAATTTTTGGAGCGCATAAAGTCAGTATTTAAGTTAAAACTTATTAAACATACCTCGTTATTAAATAAATCTATTAAAAAAGTTTCGTTATGCGGTGGTAGTGGAAGCTTTCTTTTGAAAAATGCAATAAATTCAAAATCAGATATTTACATAAGTTCCGACTTTAAATATCATGAATTTTTTGATGCTGAAAACCAAATTTTGATTGCTGATATTGGTCATTATGAATCAGAGCAATTTACACCTGAAATTTTTTATGATATTATATCAAATAAATTTCCTACTTTTGCAAGCTATTTAACGGAAACGAACACTAACCCAGTTAATTATTTTTAAACTATGTGCGCAAAAATCAAAGAAAAAATTGATGCATCTATCGAAGGAAAACTTCGTGCTTTATATGAATTACAAATTATCGATTCTAAAATCGATCGTATCCGTACTGTTCGCGGAGAGTTACCTCTTGAAGTTCAGGATTTAGAAGATAGCGTTGCCGGTTTAGAAACCCGTGTTAATAATTTAACTCAAGAGTTAACCGAGTTGAAAGAACAAGTAACCGAAAAAACTCAGGCTATAAAAGATTTTACAGCAAACATTAAAAAATACGAAGCACAACAAGGTAAAGTAAGAAACAATCGTGAATACGATGCAATTACCAAAGAAATAGAGTTTCAAAATTTAGAAATTCAATTAGCAGAAAAACGATTAAAAGAAACCAAATTTGCTATTGAACAAAAATCTGATATTGTTGAAAAATCTCAACATGATTTTTCTGAACGTAAAAAAGATTTAAAATTAAAGCAATCTGAATTAGCTGAAATTATTGCTGAAACAGAGAAAGAAGAAAAAGAATTAATGTTAGCATCTGAAAAAGCGAGCGAAGGAATTGAAGATCGTTTGATTAATGCTTACAAAAGAGTTCGTTCAAATACTCGTAATGGCTTAGCTGTTGTTCCAGTTGAACGCGATGCATGCGGAGGATGTTTTAATAAGATACCACCACAAAAACAATTAGACATTAGAATGAATAAAAAAATATTAGTTTGTGAACACTGTGGTAGAATTATGGTTGATCCAAATTTAATTGCAACTGAAGCATAATTTTTTTAAAGCAACAATTCTTAAAAAAACCGATATAATTTATATCGGTTTTTTTTTGCCCAAGAATTAAGTTTTAAAACTTTAAAGTAAATACAACAACTAGCAATAGATACCAAATTACAATATATAACGAAGGGATCAAAAATAAGCTAAAAGTTTTTCTTTAGCCTGAAATCCAGAATCCTATGAGATGAGTCAATAAATTGAACTAATTAGATAATTTACAAACAGCTGCACACTTAATATCTTCGTTTCAATAAAATATTATTTTAAATACTATTCTAAAGTTGAAACGTCGAAAGAGAAATTGTATGCCTTCAAAATTATTATATATACTATTTTCATTTATAATTTTCCCATTATATCTCTCATCTCAATGTGGACCTTCAACACCAACATTTTCGGTTAATCTTATCGGTAACCCAGGTGGAACTTGGCTCAGTCCAAATGTTGTTAGAAATGACCAATGTTGCGGACAAACAGGTGTTGTTTGTGTAAAATTTATAATTACGCTTGACCCTGGGGCGACAGGAATAGTATTTAGTATATTTTCAGGTGCTATTCCTAGTGGTGCATTATATTATCAAATTGGCTGTGGTCCTCCAACCGCTTTAGGTACACCTATTTGTTTATCAGGTCCGGGTCCACATGTATTAACTTTTTGTAAACCTGGCAATAATGCAAATGTGTATCAAATTACCTCTATTCCAGGCCCAGTTGCTGGTTCAGATATTTCAATTAATGATGGTTGTACAAAAAATTTAATTGCTTCAGGATTTAATCCAACAACTGTTACATGGAATTCCATTTTTCCGGGTACTCCAGGTGCATATAATAATTATTTATCGTGTACTTCCGGTTGCACAACACCAACAGTTACTGCCACAGGAACTGCACCTGCTTATGTTGATTATTTAGTTTGCGGGCAACCAGCTGCTCAATGTAATTTTAATCCTATTTGTGATACTATAAGGGTATTTTTTAATCCTACACTCGGCGTAAATATTATACCTATAAATCCTACTATTTGTTTTGGACAAACATCAACCTCATTGACTGCAAATGGAACTGGTGGCACTCCTCCTTACAGTTATTTATGGAACAATATTAATTCCTCTCAAACTATTAATGTTGGTGTGGGAACTTATAATGTACAATTAACCGACGGCTCAGGCTGTCCACCAGTTCTTAATCAAGTTACTGTTACAGCATTTTCAGTTGCCATAACTGCCCATGCAGGATTAAATCAAATAAAATGTATACAAAGTCCATTAGTCACTTTAAACGGAAGTGTAACTGGAGCTAGTGGCGGAATTTGGTCGGGAGGTACGGGGACTTTTACTCCAAATAACATTACGCTTTCAAACTTAACTTATTCTCCATCTATAACCGAATTAGCAAACGGTTCTGTTAATTTAGTTTTAACTACAACAGGAAATGGAACATGTCCTCCTAAATCAGATACTGTAAAAATCACTTATTTAGGTTTTACTGGAACAGTAACACCTAATATAACAAACGTAATTTGTTTTAATGAATCTAATGGCACAGCCTCAATTAACCTTACCGGAGGCATAACACCTTACACTTATTTGTGGAATACATCTCCAACACAAACCACGTCTTCTATTAGCAATTTATCAATAGGAATCTATTCAGTAACCATAAATGATGGAATAGGATGTACTTATCAAACAACTGTAAATATTATACAACCACCAATTTTAACAATTAACTCAACAGTTTCAAATGTTTCTTGTTTTGGTGCAAATACCGGCTCAATATCTTCAACTCCTTTTGGAGGAACATCTCCATATACATATTCATGGTCTCCTAGCGGACAAACTACATCTTCAATCACAACTTTATCAGCAGGTGCCTTCTCTGTAAATGTTACAGATGCAAATAGATGCGTCCAAACTTCCACTTATACAATAACTCAACCTATGCCTATTACATTTACATTAACTCCAAAAAATGTATCGTGTTTTAATAGTTCTGATGGAGCTGTCACAACAACCGTTTCAGGAGGCACCTCTCCCTACTCTTTTAACTGGGCCCCAAGTGGAGCAACCTCACAAAATGTAACAGGATTAATGACAGGAAATTATACGCTTACCATTACGGATAATTTTAACTGCTCTGAAACGAATTCAATTATCATTGCACAACCCAATATTTTAACAGCATCAACAACTATAATTAATGAATCTTGTAATTACCTTAATAACGGTTCGGCAGCTATAACTCCATCCGGTGGGACTCCTATTTACACTTATTTGTGGAGCCCAGGCGGACAAACATCTTCTACTATTAACAATCAAGCCAGTGGAACATATACTGTAATAGCAACAGATAATTTAGGCTGCTCTACAACTAAAGTTGTTACAATTACAGAACCTAATCCTTTAATGGTTGGATTTGTTAATCAAATTGACGTGAGTTGTTTTGGAGGAAACAATGGAAGTATAAGCGCAAGTCCGTTTGGAGGAACTCCAAATTACACTTATTCATGGAGTCCTGGAGGTAGCGCAAATTCAACACTTAGTAATATTCCTATCGGTACTTATACGGTAAGAGTTACTGATAATAACACATGTATTACAACAAATACTGTTACAGTAATTGAACCAACAGATATTATTACTACATCAACCATTACTAACGTATCTTGTAATGGAGGAAGTAATGGGGCAATTTCATTAACTCCAACAGGAGGTACATCTCCCTATACTTATTTTTGGTCATTTGGCGGAGCTACAACTTCTTCTGTATCTAATTTACCTGCCGGAAATTATTTCGCCACAATAACAGACGCAAACGGATGTATTAAAAACTATACTTATACAATTACTCAACCCTTACCTATTACTATAACACTTACTGCAACAAATGTATCATGCTTTAATGGAAGCGATGGGTTAGTTTCCTCAATTATTTCGGGAGGTACGCCTTCTTATTTGTTTAGCTGGAGTCCTAATTCTTCAAGTTCTCAAAATATTTCAGGGTTAACTGCCGGAACATACTCTCTTACAGTAAGTGATAGTTTTAGTTGTACTTCAACTAATACTATAATCGTTTCTCAACCTACCATTTTAGTAGCTTCAATAACTGTTACAAATGAAACTTGTAATTACCTCAATAATGGTTCAGCAACTGTTTCTCAATTGGGAGGAACACCAGGTTATACATATTCTTGGAGTCCTGGCGGACAAACTTCCTCGTCCATTTTCAATCAGTCAAGTGGAACATACACAGCCACAGTGACAGATAATAAAGGTTGTCAAATAACTACATTTGCTACAATTACAGAACCCACTCCTTTAGTTGTAAGTTTCGCAGACCAGGTAAACGTAAATTGCTTTGGTGGAAGTAATGGTTCTATAAAAGCTGATCCATCAGGTGGAACGCCAAATTACACTTATTCATGGACACCTGGAGGATCGTCATCTAATTCTATTTTTAATATCTCTGCTGGAATCTATACTGTAACAATTACTGATAATAACCATTGTTTAATTCAAAATACAGTAACTATTTCTCAACCAGCAACACCTCTTAACGTTTCGATTTTAAGCTTGCCAACATCTTGTAATGGTAGTTCTGATGGGTCTATTTCTTCTATAGCTTCGGGTGGTACACCAACTTACAGTTATAATTTAATGCCTGGTTCATTAACAGGATCAACAATTACAAATTTAAGTTCGGGAACTTATTCAATTACAGCTACTGACCTAAACGGCTGTATAATTTCAAACAC
>JBILOV010000122.1:0-7132 GCA_044374335.1 Bacteroidia bacterium
GATTAAATGACACAATTTGTTTAAACCAATCTGGTGCATTAAGCGCATCAGCTGCTGGCGGAACAGGTGGATATTATTATGCATGGCAACCTTTTGGAGTCATTAATTCAGGTACACTCACAATAAACCCTGCAACAGTAACTACAAATTATACTGTAGTTGCTTTTGATCAAAATGGATGTGCTGGTATACCTGATACGGTAAAAGCTGTTGTTTATAATTTAACAAATGCTAATATTCAAGCCATTGGTTATACTCCCATTTGCTTGGGACAAGGAACAACAATTTATGCTAATACTACAGGAAACACCGGGCCATTAACCTATATATGGAATAATGGATTAGGAAATGGTCCGGGTGTATTTGTAATTATTCCAACCCAACCAACAACATATATTGTAACAGTTACGAATGCCTGCGGAACTTCGGTGACAGATTCTGTTCAAATTTTATTTAATCCACCTCCTAAATTAGCTGTTACATCGAGCGGATCTATATCTTGTATTCCAACTTCAATTAATTTTATTGATAATTCTATTACAGGAAATATAAATGATCCTATTACAAATTGGAATTGGAATTTTGGAGATGGAAATGCATCATCCAGCCCAAATCCAAGTCATACATATACAACTGCAGGAACTTATTCAGTTACCCTTACTGTAACTACAAATGGAGGTTGCACAAATAATAATTCATCTACACCAATAATTGTTGGTGCATATCCCTATCCTATTGCCTCATTTAGTGTAAACTCCACAACTTTTAATTTACCTTATGATGTTTTAATTTGTACAAATCAATCTAATGGAGCTGTCTCTTATAATTGGAATTTTGGAGATGGTACTACTTCAATGCTATTAAATCCAAATCATACCTATTCCTCCGTAGGATTTTATGAAATACAATTAATTGCAATATCTCAATATGGATGTTCAGACACTACCAGTATTAAAATTGTAACTGATGCAGATGTTGTTTTTCCGAATGCTTTTACTCCTAATCCAGATGGTCCATCGGGAGGTTATTATATTCCAGGCAATTTAGATAATGATATTTTTTTTCCTTATACATCGGGTGTTATAGATTATAAATTTCAAATATTTAATAGATGGGGTGAATTAATTTTTGAAACTGAAAACATTAAACAAGGTTGGGATGGATATTATAGAGATAAATTATGTCAGCTTGGCGTATATGTATGGAAAGCGTATGTAAAACTGAATAACGGAAAAATATTTAATAAAACAGGTGATGTTACACTGCTTAGGTAACAAAGAAAGTGATAAGTTTATTTAAAATAATAATATTAATTTTTGTACTTCAAGCAAGATTTGTTTTTGGACAGGATGCGCACTTTACTCAATTTTTCGCAGCTCCGTTATACTTAAACCCTGCTTTTACCGGAGCCAATGTTTGTTCTAGAGTTACAACTTTATATAGAAATCAATGGCCAAGTATTAATAAAACCTATCAATCTTATTTATTGTCAGCAGACCATTATATTTCAACGCAACATTTAGGAATAGGGATGCAATTAGGCGTAGATGAAGCTGGTACGGGCGGATTAAGAACAACTATTATCAATCCATCCTTTGCATACGAAACAAATATTAACAAAACCATAGCTTTTAGATTTGGAGTACAACCAGGGGTAACAATAAAAAGTATTCAATTTGATAAATTAATTTTTGGAGATCAATTAGCAAGAGGAGGAAATACTGGAGCCAATTCAATTGCTAGCGTTGAAAATCCAACACAAAGCAGGGCTTTTTTCGATATTGGAGCTGGTGGATTAATTTATACATCAAAATTTTGGTTAGGAACATCTTTCTTTCATATTAATAAACCTAACGAATCTTTATATGGTAACGATGATGTTAAGTTGCCAATAAAATATAGCTTACACGGCGGCACCAAACTTTATTTAGATGATGAAAAAGATCCTGATTTAAAAAAATCAATGTCAATAGTTATGAATTACAGAGGTCAGGGAAAATTTGATCAATTAGACGTTGGTATATATTTTTCTAAATATGGTGTAAATTTAGGATTTTGGTATAGAGGTATTCCCGGATTAAAAGCTTATAAAAAAGGATATAGTAATAATGATGCAATTGCAATTATACTCGGATTTCAAAAAAAACGATTAAGGATTGGTTATAGTTATGATATTACTATTTCTAAATTAGCTAGCTTAACAAAGGGAGCAAATGAAATAACTCTTTCCTATGAATTATGTAAGCCTAAGAAAAAAACAAAACGAGTGCTTATAGCGTGTCCAAAATTTTAATAGTAAATATATAATTTAATATAATTCTACCTCAGCATTTCCCACAAAACAATACCCATACTCACAGAAACATTAAAAGAGTGTTTTGTGCCAAATTGAGGAATTTCGATACAAGCATCACTTTGATTTATGATTTCCTGGTCTACGCCATAAACTTCATTTCCAAAAACTAAAGCAAGAGGTTGTGTTGACTTTTTAAACTGGTTAAGTAGTATTGAATTTTTAGCTTGTTCAATTGAAGCTATAAAATAGTTTTTAGATTTTAAGCAGTCAAATGCTTCCTGAGTTGTTTTAAAATATTTCCAAGTTACCGTTTCAGTTGCTCCTAATGCCGTTTTTTCGATTTCGGGTTTTGGAGGAGTTCCGGTTACTCCACATAAATAAATAGCTTCTATTAAAAATGCATCTGCTGTTCTAAATGCAGAGCCAACGTTATTTAAACTTCTAATATTATCTAATACAAGAATTATTTTATTTTTTTCGGAAGCTTTAAATTCATCTGAACTTAAACGTCCTAAATCATTCATACTGAGTTTTTCATTCATACGTTTTATTTTTTCAACTACCCAATCAAATATAATATTTTTTCAACCACATAAACACATAGTTTTTTAGGAAATAAAAGTTGATGATAGAAGCTTGCAGTTGAAGATAGTGTGTATGTTTAAAAAATTGTTCTATCTTATTCTTTTCCTGTTAAAGTGATACTATCTCCCTATGTGTGGTTTAACAAACTAACATGAATAACCATGATGAATTAATAAACTCTAAATCTCTGTACATGAAATTTACTGTAGATTAAATCTCAAACTAAATCCTGCATTAGTATTAGCTGTTGGAAACGAATTGGATGTTTGAGGAGTTGTTCTAATCCAATCATAAAAAAATCTTAAGTTAATGGCTTGCGTTAATTGATAATCAAGTGCTGTTTTAAGCGAGATAATATTTTGTCCTCCGGTTGGAGTGCTAATTTCATCAACAATTCTTCTAATGACTGTTAAATTTTTTCTGTAAGATAAATCCATTTTAAAATTCAAATCACTTTTAATAGGCTGTCCTTTTATTTTAATAGCTTTAATAACCAAATTAGGAAAACGGTATCCAACACCAATAACATATTCTTGTCCCTTTGTTTCAATAATTTGTGGACCTGTAATATTTAAATTAACCGTTTTATCTTTCTTAATTTCAAAGTTGGCTAATAATCCCGGTTTCTTAAATTTGAAGTCAAACTTTATTAACGGGCTAAACTGTTCAGAAATGGTTGCTCCTTGAATAGTGTATTTAGGATTAAAATTGGCAGATTGCTGCACACCGCCAAATACAGAGTTTTGAACCGGAACTCTTGATTCTGAATAACCATCATTATCATTATCCACAAACAATAAGTTATTAGCATAACCACCTATTGAATAGGTCGATCTATAAGAATGACGAAGCGTAACTGACTGAAATATTTTTTTCATAAATTTTAGTTTACCTAAACCGTCCCAACTTGCAGTCCAGTTTGGTAAAGGTATTTGTTTAAACATTTTGTCAGTTCCTACTCCTTTTATTTTTCTACCTGTATAGGCTTCATGAAATGCTCCTAATAAAACATCTTGTTGTGTTGTAGTATAACCGTCATAATACTGTCCTCCTCTACCATCAGATAATAAGTCATTAATACCTGTACTATTTGCTAATGCGAGCTCCCTTGCTACATCCTGTCGGATTGCTAAAAATTCATCAAATAATACCGATGTTCCATCTTTAATATTTCCTTTATCTTTAAATGATTTTCCTAAAGTAAATACACTTAAACTAAAGTTACCTGTGTTATTAGGAGTTTCAAATAAGTATCCACGATTGCCGTTATCTGTTTGACTTGAATCGTACCTTACAAACATCGATTCATTATTACCATAGGTTTTTGTTCCATTTAATTCAATTTTTAAACTACCGTGTGGTTCAATATTAGCTCTATAGGTGTAATTTTTAGTTGTAGTGGTTGTATATGGCAAACTTTGATTTGAATTTTTAACTAACCAATCATTTTCAATACTTTTTCTTAAAATACTATCATTTGAACCACTAGTAAATCCAAATCCTGGCGCCATATTTTTACTTTGATCCATCCCTAAATATTGAGAACTAGGAAAAAAGCCCGGTAAACCTGTGCCTTTTGTATTTTGGTAGGAAAACGACACTTGTTTAATCATCATAATTCCTCTGGCTAAAAATTCACCAATATCTTTAAAGCTATTATCCGCTTTAACCTTTGATGAATCTTTTGGAATATTTATAGCAACTTTACTTTTATCTCCTGCTTTTGGTTTTCCTCCGCCGGTATTTATTTTTCTAAAATAAGGAATCTTGTTATAAAAAGTCATCATATTTAAAGTTCCATTCAATGATTTTGTATTTGTATTTTGAATGGTATTTCCAATTTCTTCTTGAGCAAAAGGCCTTCTGGTCCAAGTATAAGAAGTACTGTACCGAGCTGTTGAATTAATGAAATCAAAGATTGGAATTTTATTTATAGGAATTTGATAATTGATGTTTGCCTGATGTCTATAAGCAACTGTTGTTCCTAACCCAATTAAATTTTGTTTAACGGTGTCTTTTTCCTCTTTAGTATCAATTTCACCTCGTGGTTCTAATATACGTCCGTCGTTATTTGCAGTAAAATCAAATTTTAAATTTTTGGTAAAATTCCATTGCATATCATATGAACGAGTTATATTAAATGTTTTATTAAACTGTGCCTGTGTTAAATTATCAGAGCTACCAGAATAAAAGCTAGTTATATCCCTATTTAATAACTCACTATAACTTCTGTTAACATCCATATTAAATCCTAATCGGCTTGGCAGTGGTGTTAAATTAAAATCTTTAACTAAAGCCATCCATTTATTATTTAATATTTTAGATTTTGTTTTCTTTAAAGGAGTCCATGCTTTAGCGGTAATAGCATAATTATAAGATAATGCTCCTCTATATGTTTTGATAATACTTTTTTCAATATTCACATTTCGTCTAGTAATTTCGTTATAGGCATAAGTTACCGAAAAGTTAGACACATCCCAAGGCATTGGTTTAGAGCCTTCTTTTTTAAATCCGTCAATTCTAACATTCGAAAAATTGTATCCTTTTCTAACGGTAACGTCTTGAGCGTTATTTTTTATTTGTTTTTGTAATTCTTTATCAATATTGGGATTATCAATTTTTATATCCGGATCATATGGACTAAACTGTGGTGTTATTTTTGTTTGACCATATGCATAATAAACGGGTAAGTTAACTTTCCATTTTACTGGAAAAAATTTACCTATTTGAAATGTTGATGTTGCATCCCATTGAAAATTTGTTTCTCTGCTTCTCTCACTAATTTTCTTTTCAATACTTCCAAAAAAGGGCTTACTATAGGTTGCTGCTAAAGATACCTGGCCTAAATCGGCTAATTTTGCCTGAACACTGCCTGTGGTAGCCCAACCTCCTTTATTTACAAAATCGGTTAAGCGTAATTCGTTTACCCAAACCTCTACACATTTAGGTAAATTTCCATTATCCTTTGGATTTCGAATACCAATCATCATATTTTTAATGCTTGCCAAATTTGGATTTCCAACCACTGTAATAAAATTATTTCCGTCTGACTGTGTGAAAGGTTTTTGCATAGCTAGCAAATCAATACCGGATTCGGAATTTCGGCTAATCTTTACTGATGTAATTTTTTCAAAATCTAACACAAATTCATTATCTGTTGGCCAAACTGCATATTTTCCATCGTCAGTTTCAGGATCATAGTAGCCCGGTTGCGTTAATTTTACAGGAATCTCATATTCATAATAGTTGTTATTATAATCAGAACCTAAACGGATAAAAACAGTAACATCACCATCATTTAAAGGATCTAAACCCAATTTTTCGGCATGCATAAAAAATTTCATTTTTTTAAATGAACGCACATCAAGTTCAGTATTTTTAATTATTGCTCTACTGTCACCATCTTTTAAATTACAGGTTCTTAAAGATAAGGCTTGCTCATTTAACAAAACTAAATTTGTAGTTTGCACATTTTGTTGTTGATTGATACCAGGAGGAATAACATAATTAACCGGAACTTTAGCTCCATTTTCTTGAAGACTCACGGCCGATACATCAAACGTTGTTGAATTATCATCATTAGCAATATATTCTCCAGGTTTTTGTAAATCAAAAGTATAACGTCTCCAATCACTTCTAACTAATTCCATTCGAGCAATACGACAAACAACAGGTTTATCAAACCCTTTCATAAAAACTCTCATAAAACGGATCATGTTAAAACCTTCAATTTGACCAACTGATTTTTCGAACTCATTAATTGGTATTTTAAATTGGTACCACTTAACTGCTTTTTGAATACTTCCTATAGTAGTAGTTCCATCTAAAACATTTACAATATAATTATTCCCTACATTATTCGGATTTAAATCTTGTTCAGAAATTTTGATTTTATATTGATAGTAGTTTTCAGTTTCATTTAATGTATTATCTCTATTAATATCTTCAATGTTTGGATTATTAGTTGCTGAACTTGGAATTCCGGCATCAGGATACTGTTCCTCGGTTGGTGAATTTCCTTCGGCATTATTATATTTTTTATAACGATGTAGTGTATTTCCTTCTAACTCTGGTAATCCATCATAATCACTACCTCTATGAAAATGGTATTTATCCGAACTTGGGTCAACATTAACAGTTTCATTAACTAATGGACCTGATGCAACTTGGGATAAAGCAGAGATAAATGGTAAAAATTTTCGTCTTTCAGCACTATCCACTAAGCCATCATAACCAGCATCTTGATAAGGC
>JBILOV010000102.1:0-7750 GCA_044374335.1 Bacteroidia bacterium
TCTATAAAATAAATTCCAGATTCAAAAGTTTCAGTATCTAATTTTAGATTATTTTTTCCAGTTAATAGTTGAGTTTGTATGTTTTTTATTTCTTTTCCAGTAAGGTCAAATATGCTTATGTTTATTTCAGCTTCATGTTTAGCCTCATAATTTAAAAATATACTTTGGTTGGTTGGATTTGGAAATAGAGATAAATTGGTAACGTTTGTTAATTCATTAATTCCAACGGTGCTTATTGTTACAAAATTATCCATTGAAAAAAAGCCTGGAGTGTTCATAAATCCAAATGAGTTGTCACTAGATTTCATTTCAAAACGAATACTATCAACCTGTCCTAAAGAAATACAGTTTACGAATTGCCAATTTTTAATAACGTAATCATTTACCGTTCCAGTAGCTCTATAATCTGCTAAATAGCACTCAACACTATCCGTTAACATATTGCCACCGCGATAACCTCTAACTAAAACTTTAAACCAATCAGGATATTGACCTTGAGGAATACTTGTTCCTGATCCGGTGCCAGTTGTATCTCCAAATCTTCTGGAAAACATATTACCACTTTTAATTACTTTCCAAGCATAAGTTGTATTTGTAATGTAAAAACCACTAACGGCAGTTGTATTATTTGAAAATGTAACTAAGGCTCCGCTTTGCGTTGTAGCATAATTATTTCCGCTAAATGCAGTACCAGGAATACAGCCAGATAAATTTGCGTAAGTACCATTAACGGTATCATTCATATTAGTGTATGCTGTTCCTGATTCCCATCCATTCCAGATACTATTCCAACCATACTGAAATGTAATTCCACCGTTGCCAAAATCGGCACTGGTATTATTTTGATAATATGAATTTGGAGATAACGAGTAGGTATCAAATGTTTCTATAGTTTGAGCTTGTGTTATTAAGCTTGATAAAAGGCTTACAGCCAAAGTTAATTTTGTAAGTTTTTTTTTCATTTTTTTGTTATTATTTATTCAGTTAATATTCCAATTGTTTTTTTGGTAGGGTTGTCGCTTTTTTAATTTTATGATAATTTATACTTAGTCCAATTTCATAGTTTCTTAATGGCATTGGTCTATTTAAAACAATAGTGTAATTTTTATTAAATAAATTATTTACAGAACAAAACCATTCCATAGTGATGGTATTAAATGAAAATGGATACGAGCATTTAATATTTGCTATATAATATGGATTAATCCAATTTGTGTTATCAGTTGCAGTAAATCTGTAACCTGTATAAGTATTATTAAAAATAAAATGGAGTTTTTGATAGCTCATTGATATAGAGCCTTGTCCAGAGTAGCGTGGCGTATATATTAATTGTCTTCCAAACGAATTATCGTTTTCATTTTGTGTTTTTTCATTAGTTGATAAAACATAGGATGTATTTAAAACTAACTTTATCTGAAACTCTTTATTAATATATTTTAATTCCGTTATTGTTTCAATACCTCTGCTGTGTACTTCTGCAATATTTTTTGGACTCCAATATGTATTTTCGGTTGGAAGCCAAATTATCCAATTGGTTGTACGTCTGTTAAAATAGGTTGCTTCTATTAATAAACTAAAATTATTTTTTTTATACTTTAATTCAATTCCACCATCAATTTCATAACTCTCTTCAGGTTTAAGATTTCTATTCCCACCCGGGTTCCAGTATAAATCATTTAATGTTGGTTGTCGGTATGATTTGTTAGCGTTTATTTTGGTTGCAATTAAATTTGTTAATTGATAATGAATTCCTGTAGTTCCTGTCAAAGGTATTATAGTTTGGTTAGTAATTTCTTTTCTAATAGCTAGATTGTAATTGAATTTAGATTTTAATAAATTTATTTTATAGGCAGCAAAAAACGCAAACTTATTTAGTTGTTGCGCTGAGTAATAATTTTCTGCATCAGATCTATAACTTGTGAAATTTATACCTAAATTAAATGTATGATTTTTATAATTGTAAATATTATCGCTTTCTGCGATTATTGTTTTTACTGCACTTTTGCTAAATATGTTAGCAATGCTGTCACTATAATTTAGTTTATCATTAAAATATCCTAAACGTAAAGTAGAGTTAAGTTTTCGTTTGGTGTAATTCCAATCTGCACTTAATTTTAAATTTTCATCAAACTGATTTTGTTTGCTTATAGAATTTGAAAACGATGGTAAATTTCTATCCATTACATTATACCATAATCGTAAATTTATTTTTTGAAATGGAGTAGCTAAATAAGAAACCTCTTGCATTAGTCCTTTACTAATATAGTTAGCATGTGTTATTTGTTTAGTTGAATTTTCCTTATCTGTTGTATCTTTATAATTGTAATTGTTTTCTGAAGCAGTATAATATATTTTAGTGTTAGATATTATTTTTTTATAACTCAATAAAATACTACTCATTAATTTTGAAGTTCCAAAACTTCCAATGCTCATTTGAAGTTTTGTTTTAAAGCCTTGGTTAAATAAAGTTTTATTATTTAAATGTATACTTCCTCCAATAGCACCGCTCCCCCACATAGCACTTCCACCTCCATATTCTAATGAAACATTATCAAAAAATAAAGTAGGTATGATGCTTAAATCTGTTTGGCCTAGCATCGCATTTTGAATATTTAACCCATTCCATAATAAGGCGGTGTGATTTGCGTTTCCACCCCGCATGCTTGTTGTTGCTATATTTGAGTTTCCATAAGATTTAACGTGAATAGCAGATTGATTTGATGTTAAATCTGAAAGATTAGTGGTAGAGTATAAAGCTATGGTTAAACTATCAATACTTATATTTTTTTTTGAATTGCCTAATTGTTTTAGTTTTGTATGAATAATATCAACTTCGGGTAATTTATGAATCGTTGTATCTCTATTTTGAGATTGTAAATTTTGAGTTAACTGAAAACATGTGATGAGGCAAATTAGCCTTTTTAAAATGGGAGTATGGTATGTTATTAAACAGTTCACGTTTTAAATTATCCAAATATTACTTTAGGGAAAAAACATAAAAACAGCAAATTGCCGAAACAAACTGTTTTTGTTAGCTTTTGTTTCCCCGAAAGCTTCAAAATGCATATTGGCAGGTCTTCTGACTCGTCTTGGTTTTTAAAGCCTTCCCGAAAAATTATCAGTGGCAAATTTTTAAAAACTTTTTTAAAGACTTACAGCAGCGGGCACTGTTCATGAATTTCACATGATTCCCTTTTAATTTTATGATATCTTTATATATCTAAAAACCAAATTGCAACACAAATGTAATCATATTAAACTAATAAAAAAACGCACATTAATAGTAATGTGCGTTTTTTATTTTGATATTACTTTTAAATTATGTACCAGCAAGCATTGTCCAATTTATATTGTCAGGATGTTCTTCTGGCTTAATACTTAACACTGGTACTTTTGAATGATGTATTACTTGCAAAGCGTATGGACCTAAAAAGAATCCACTTAACTCCGCATCTTGATCGGTCATAATTGAAATCAAATCACCACCATTTTTTTCACAATAATTTACAGTGGCTACAGCTCTATTTACTACATTTTCTATTAACTCCGTGGTGCATACAACACCTTTATTTTTTGCGGCAACTTCTACTTGGTTTAACATTACTTCCATAGCTGGTTTTTTACTTTCTTCATCATCAGCTAATAATCCAATTGCATATACTTGAGCAGTAAATTGTTTGGCTAATTCTAAAGTTAAAACTACTTTTTGTCTTGTATGTTCGGAAGTATCTATTGGTAAGATAATTTTATGATAACCAAGATTTTTGGAGTGCTCGCTCATTGATAAAACTGGGCAAGGACTTTTTGTGATTACTTTTAAGGTATTGCTGCCAATAATTAAATCTTCCCAAGAACTATAACCATGTGTGCCCATTACAATTAAACTAGCCTTAATTTCGTTAGCAATTTTTATAATTTCTGTTGTTGGATTTCCGGAATCCACAATTGTAGTTACGTTAACACCATAAGTAGTTTTAATTTCGGTGGCAAGTTCCTCTAATTTGTTTTGAACAGCCTCTGATGCTTTTTCAATAGTATCAATGGTAATACTTGGAGTGAAAACATTAAATTTTTCCCAGTGTTTTGTAATGATATGTACTAAAAAAACTTCACCTTTTGTGTACTGCGCTAAAAATGCACCATGTTTTATAGCTAATAAAGATGTTTCAGAAAAATCAGTAGTGATAATGATTTTGTTTGTGTCTAAGTGTATCATAAATATTTTTAATTATTGTATTGATTATGGTAAAGGTACTATTTATAAAATTTAAATATGTTTAATAGTAATAAAATTATAGATGATAAATGTTATGTTAATTTATGATTTTTATTAGCATTTAATGACTAATGTTTGCTACATCCTTTGGGTTGTGCTTGTGTTTAAATAGTGCTGCAAAAAATATGGCAATAACGAGTGAGTAAATAGCAAATGTCAGCCATATGTTGTGCCAATCTTTTCCTGTGTTTGTTGTAAAAAAGTGATCAATAATATAACCACTTGAAACGCTGCCAAAAACTGCACCAAAACCATTTGTCATCATCATAAAAAGTCCTTGGGCTGATGATCGAATTGTTGAATCGGTTGAGGTTTCAACAAAAAGTGATCCTGAAATGTTGAAAAAATCAAATGCCATTCCGTATACAATACAAGAGGTAATAATCATCCATAATCCATCTGCTGGGTTTCCAAACGCAAATAATCCAAAACGTAAAACCCAGGCAATCATACTAATAAGCATTACTTGTTTGATGCCGAATTTTTTTAAGAAAAATGGAATCGCTAAAATAAATAATGTTTCAGAGATTTGAGAAATGGACATAATAATAGTGGAATATTTTACAACAAAAGAATCAGCGTACTGCGGCTGCAATTTAAAATCATCTAAATAAACATCACCATAAGCATTTGTAAGTTGTAATGCTGCCCCTAAAAACATACTAAAAATAAAAAATAGTGCTAATTTATAGTTAGCAAAAAGTTTAAATGAACTTAATCCGATTAAATCAACAAACGATTTATTTTTTTCAGTGGTATGCTGTGGTTTGCATTTCGGCAAAGAAAAAGAATAAAGTCCCAATCCAATAGCGGCAATTGCAGCAATATAAAATTGATTTTCTGAAGCCTTGTTGCCGGTTAAATTTGTTAGCCACATGGCAGCAATAAAGCCTATAGTTCCCCAAACTCTTATAGGTGGGAAATTTTTTACGACATCAAAATTATTGCTTTTTAAAACATTATAAGCAACTGAATTGGATAATGCAATTGTTGGCATATAAAAAATCATGGCTAATAAAATAACCCAAAAAAAACTTGATGGATTATCTATTTGAGGAACATAAAGTAATGTTAGTCCGCCAAGTATGTGTAATATCCCGTATAGTTTTTCAGCATTCAACCATCTGTCTGCTATTATACCGCATAAAGTAGGCATAAAAATAGAAGCGATGCCCATCGTTGAAAATATTGCGCCAAATTGAGTGCCATCCCATTGTTTGGTTCCAAACCAATAATTAGCTACGGTAATTAACCAAGCTCCCCAAACAAAAAATTGTAAAAAATTCATTACAATTAAACGCATTTTTAAATTCATAACCGTTGTTTTAATTATTTAATGAGCAAGATATAAAAAAAGATTTAAAAATGTAACTAAAACTTTTTTTGGTGTTATAAATGTAAAATCTAGAAATCATGAAAACGAAACTATTCAATTTAGCTGTAATTTTTTGTATTTGCGCTAGTTTAAAATTAGAAAGCAAAACACGTGTATCACTTCAAAATGCATTTGATAAAAAATACATTAAAGCAAAAGCTGTTTGCAAAGGAGGTTTACAGTTAGATTATTCAGTTTCTAATTTAATAAAAGATTCTTTAATAATTATTATCCCTGCCGGATGGCGATTTAATTCTGACGCGGGAAAAAATGATTATCAAGATATTTTAGTAGCTCATGAAGAATTTTTAACCTTAAAACCCAAAGAAACTAAGAAATTTGATATTAAAGGTTATTGCTGCGAGGCCACAAAAGGCGGACCGATACAAGGTGCACCATACACTTTAGGAAGAATGGCAGATAGCAGTTTAGTTAGTTTAGCACAATATTTAAATACCCATAAAATAGATGCTAATACTGAACAATATAGCGTTTGGGCTATTAGTGACGGAAAGGCAACAGCTAATATTACGAGTAATAACGATTCGATTGCGGCATTGTTACGAACTTTTGTTGCAGGTGTTAAAGGTGAACCTTTACCTTGGTACACATTATTAAAACGAGTGAAAATTACCAATATGGGAGATGTGCAAGACCATCCTATTAAATTTAAAGCAAATATTAATTATGGGATATCACAAACTTGCTATTCGTATTGTTATATCGTAGATAAAAATGGAAATAAGGTTTCCGAAATTTTTGGTCGGTGGCTTCATCCAGAAAACATAGACTACAAAGCTAATTTTAATGTATGTAATTTAAAAAAGGGCGAATACACGTTAGTGCTAGAAAGTAAGGATGCTCACTTATTTGAAAAAAAGTTTACAATTTAATATTTAAAGTTTTGATTTATAGATAATTAAGATAATAATAAGTTTTGTTTGTTTTTTGACTTAATCATTAGTATAATTCAATTAATTTTTTACTTTTGCACAAAATAAAAATAAACTATATGTATTGGACATTAGAATTAGCATCGTGGTTGGAAGATGCGCCTTGGCCGGCAACTAAGGATGAATTAATTGATTTTGCTATTAGATCTGGTGCGCCAATGGAAGTAATAGAAAATTTACAAGAAATGGAAGACGAAGGCGAAGCCTACGAAACCATTGAAGAAATTTGGCCTGATTATCCAACCAAAGATGATTTCTTTTTTAACGAAGACGAATACTAACAAAAAAAGAATCCGCTAATTAGCGGATTCTTTTTTTTATTTAATCATTTAATTCTAATGAATTTGCTTTTCCAGCAGCTTTCATTTCCTTATGTTTAGCTTTTAGTTTTGCATTTTGCTCAGGTGTTAAAATTGCTTTTGTTTGATCACGAAAAGTTTTTCTTTCAGCAGCTATTTCTGTTTTTACAAGTTCTTTTTTATCAGGTTGACCTTTGTATTTAGTTTTAATACCTTCTATTTTGTTCAATCTTTCCAAGGCTAATCCGTAAATTTTTGTTTTTTGTTCTTCGGATAAAGTAACTTCGCCATTAATTTTATCAACGTTTTTTTGTGCACGTTGCTCTAATGTTAATTTTTGCTCACCTTTTCTCACTGCTGATTTTGAAGGCTTTGCATTGTTTTCTTGCGCGATGGCAGAGCTTGTGATTGTAAAAAGACAAGCCGCTAATAAAATTATTTTTTTCATGATTTATTATTTTATTTATTTGATTGTGAAAAATGCTTAAAGTTTAATCAGTTCCTACAAAAATATGAAATTATTATTGAAGCTTTGGAATCATTCTTATAGTTCCCATATCAACTGGTTTTTGCCTGCAGTTTTAGTTTGATGTAATTCGTTTCAATTTATGTATTTAAACTTAAATCTCTTATTAGTAATTAATATATCTATAAATTGAGCAGTAATAATGAAATTGCCTGGCGCAATAATTGAATTAGTAAAATATTAGATGAATTTTTAATTATAAGTTAAAATATATAAAATGGTTTTTATTTTCATCACCATTTTTTTATCATAGGATTATTTTTTGTAAGTTTATAAATGTTCACAAATCTGAGGATTTTGACCTATTTTAGTTATAATTAG
>JBILOV010000003.1:0-25809 GCA_044374335.1 Bacteroidia bacterium
TGGAAAAGGTGCTGTTGAAATACTTTCAATGTGCCCTAATTGATGCCATAACTCTTCAGTAATATGGGGTGCATAAGGCGATAAACAAATTAATAAAGGCTCAAGAATTACTTTCTTGTTACACTTTGCATCCGTTAATTCGTTCACACAAATCATAAAATTACTGATAGACGTATTGAAAGAAAAACGCTCAATATCTTCTGTAATTTTTTTAATGGTTTTATGCAAGGTTTTTAATTCGCCTTTGGTTGGCTCATCATTTGTTATGCTAGGTTTGTCACTTCGAGCGGAGTCGAGAAGCGAAGCGTCACCTTGAACAGTAGGATAGAACAAGCGCCACAATTTTTTTAAGAAACCATGAACGCCAGTAATTCCGTTGGTATTCCAAGGCTTACTTTGTTCTAAAGGACCTAAAAACATTTCGTACAAGCGCAATGTATCAGCACCAAATTTTTCTGAAATGTCATCTGGTGTAACGACATTGTATTTTGATTTAGACATTTTTTCTACTTCATGCCCGCAGATATATTTACCGTCTTCTAAAATGAATTCAGCGTTTTTAAAATCGTTACGCCAATTTTTAAACGCGTCAATATCTAAAATATCATTATTAACGATACTAACATCTACATGTAATGCAGAGACTTCATAATTATTTTTTAAACCAGCAGATACTAATTTATTTTCTCCATTTACTCTATAAACAAAATTACTCCTTCCTTGTATCATCCCTTGATTAATCAACTTCTTAGCGGGTTCATCAATATCAATATATCCAAGGTCTTTTAAAAACTTCGTCCAAAAACGTACATATAACAAATGTCCTGTAGCATGTTCGCTACCACCAATATATAAATCAACTTGTTTCCAGTAATTGGTTAATTTTTTATCCGCAAATACGGAAGCGTTAGTCGAATCCATATAACGTAAAAAATACCAAGAGCTTCCAGCCCAACCTGGCATGGTTGAATGCTCGTAATCGTATTTGCCTTCGTGTTTCCATGAAGCTGCTGCACGTGCCAATGGTGGTTCGCCATCTTCTGTTGGTAAATATTTATCTACTTCTGGTAATACTAATGGCAATTCGTTTTCGTTTAAGGCATAAGGAATATCGTTCTTATAATAAATAGGAATTGGCTCTCCCCAATAACGTTGGCGACCAAAGACGGCATCACGCAAACGATAATTTACCTTCCCTTTTCCTATCCCGCCATTGCGGGATTCAATTTCTGCAATGGCTTTTTTAATGGCTGCTTTTACATCTAAACCATTTAAAAAATCAGAATTTATTAGCTTGCCTTCTTTTGCATCGTATGACCCTTCGACTCCGCTCAGGGTAACATTCGACGTTGGCTGCACAACTTCTAAAATAGGTAAGCCAAAATGTTTTGCAAAACTATAATCTCTGCTATCATGAGCAGGAACTGCCATGACGGCGCCTGTTCCGTAACCCGCTAATACGTAATCACCAATCCATATAGGAATTTGTTTTCCCGTGAATGGATGTTCTACATAAGAACCCGTAAACACACCTGTAATTTTATTAATGTCGGCTTGGCGTTCTCGCTCACTTCTATTTTTTGCTTGTGTAATATATGCTTCAACTGCTGCTTTATTTTCAGAAGTAGTTAAGCTTGCTACTAATTCATGTTCAGGCGCTAAGGTTACAAATGATACGCCAAAAATTGTATCAGGGCGAGTGGTGAATACTTCTATGTCACCCTGAACTTGATTTAGGGTCTCATGAGATGCTGAATCAAGTTCAGCATGATGGATCACTTTAAACTTTAAACTTGTCCCCTCACTTTTTCCAATCCAGTTTCGTTGCGCTTCTTTTAAACTATCTGTCCAGTCCAATGTATCTAATCCATCTAACAAACGTTGAGCATAAGCCGTAATACGCATACTCCATTGTTTCATTAATTTGCGTTCAACCGGATAACCGCCCCGCTCACTTACACCATCTTTAATCTCATCGTTTGCTAAAACAGTTCCTAATTGTGGGCACCAGTTTACAAATGATTCTCCTAAATAGGCTAAGCGAAAATTCATTAACACATCGCTCTTCTTTTTTTCGTCGAACGCCTTCCAATCTTCAGCAGTAAATGGTTCTATATCTTTTTCAATATCTCCCGTTAATGTGTCATCCAATTTGCTATTAAATCCTTTTGTTTCGAAAATCTTTATTAAGGTTTCAATGGGCTCAGCTTTATTGGTGCTTTTGTTATACCACGAATTAAATATTTGTATAAAAATCCATTGAGTCCATTTGTAGTATTCCGGATTTGACGTTCTAACCTCTCTGTCCCAATCAAACGAAAAACCAATTTTATCTAATTGCCTACGGTAAACGGCAATATTATTTTCAGTTGTAATTTTTGGATGTTGTCCAGTTTGAATGGCATATTGTTCGGCGGGCAAGCCAAAACTATCGTAGCCCATTGGGTGTAAAACATTAAACCCTTTATGTCTTTTAAAACGCGCAATTATGTCGGAAGCGATGTAACCTAATGGATGCCCAACGTGAAGACCAGCACCAGAAGGGTAAGGAAACATATCTAACACATAATATTTTTCTTTTGTTGAGTCATCTTTGGCAGCAAAGGTTTTGTTTTTTGCCCAATAGGCTTGCCAGCTGCTTTCTATCTCTTTAAAATTGTATTCCATACTTCGTTGATTTTGCGAGCTGCAAAGATAGGACTAAACCGCAAAGTCGCAAAGGTTTTAGGTAGTTGTAATTAATGATTTTATTTGGTTTGCATACATAAGATTCCGATTCAAAATTCTGGAAAATAATATGCGATAAAACTAACAACAAAATAAAAAGTTTATATAAACTTTCGGTTAGTACTTTTTTGGGTAAGCTAGGTTGTTAAGATTTAATGCTTTCTAAAATTATTCTTTTGATTTCTTCAAAATTCCATGGTTTATTAATAATCGCATCTAAACCATATTCATTCTTAAATTCTGTTATAAGAGCAGCATCTGCCTGTCCGGTTAAAATTATTTTTTGTACTTCTGGATATAAACTAACAGAATGTTTTAAAATTTCAGTGCCCTTCATATCGTCTAAATTAAAATCAGAAATCACCAAAACTAATTCATTTCCATTTTGTTTAAATTCGTTGATGAGCTGAATAGATTCCTCACCCGATGATGCAGCTTCAAGCAATATATTCTCCGGTAATATTAAACTTATTTGAATACTTAGTGATTCCAAAATGATGAATTCATCATCAATTATGAGTATAACTTTATTACGAGGCATTTACAATCTGATTATATATATTGACTTTAATAAGATAAAAAATTAAAACGATTTATTAACTCGCAAAGTTTATGATTATTTTCAAAAATTATGTAACTGGTAGGTTAATAGTAAATATAGTATTTTTTTCATTGCTTATGCAGTTAATTTTTCCATTGTGTTTTTCTACAATACTTTTTACAATATTTAAACCTAAACCGGTTCCTTCACCTCTTTTTTTAGTTGTAAAAAATTCGTCAAATATTTTATCAATTATTATATCTGGAATTTTAGGACCGTCATTGCTAATGCAAATGAAGTGCAGATTGTTTTCGTTTTTATAGTCAATCACAATATTACATTTGTTATTACTTGCTTGCAACGCGTTATTAATGATGTTAGTCCAAACTTGTGATAACTCATCTTCAAATCCTTTTAATAAAATATTTTCAGGAATATTATTTTTAACCGTTGCATGGTATTTTATTTTATTTGAAAGTAGCGTAATAATGTTATCAATGTTTTCTTTTAAATTAAATTGGGTTTGTTGCTCTTGATCAGTTCCGTGCGAATACACGTTGAGGGCGCGAATAATTTTTCCACTTTTAACAGCACCTTCATTAATTGTTTTTAATGAACGTTGTATGTTTAGTAAAAGCCTTACTGTTTTTATAATGTTTGCATAGTTACTAGCTTGAAGCAATGCTATCAAATCAACATTCATATTTTCAAAACCAATGGAAGAAAGTTCTTTTGATAACACAAAGGCATTTTCAATTTCAGGATGATGTTCTGTAATAATATTAAGTAAGTTTTTGGCATTTTGGCGTTGAACAATGGTACTTGGGATGCTTAACACATTGAGTTTTCCATAAAGCGCTAATACTTGCTTTAAATCATCTAAGGAAATTGTATTTATAGCTTTAACAAATTCAAGTGAAAACAAATGCTCTAAGTTATCTACTGATGCTTTGATGGCGCCGAGCGGTGTATTTACCTCGTGTGCTATACCTGCTATTAAAACGCCCAGTGTGGCCATTTTTTCTTTTTTCACAATTTCTTCTTGTGACTTTTGAATTTGTAGAATACTAAATTCCAAATCACGGGTTTTATCGGCTACTTTTATTTCAAGGCTTTCATTAGCCGTCTCAATCTCCTTTTGTTTGGATTCAATTTCCGATATATATTGAAGAATCAATTTATCTTTTTCTTTTCGTTCCGTAATATCAATCTCTACTGCCATAAATCCTTCTGCAACCCCTCTTTCACTAAAAATTGGTTGTATATAAAGTTCTAGCCAATATTTGTTGCCGTTTTTAGTGACGTTAAGAATCTCAGTTTTAAACGACTTCCGTGCAATTAAGCTTTCACGAATTGTTATTTTTGTTTCTAAATCTGTTTCACTCGACTGAAACATTTTTGGGGAATTTCCAATAATTTCTTCTCTACTATATCCTGTTAGTTTAGGCACACTATCATTAATCCAAATAATTTTTTGATTTAAATCGGTAATAATAATGCTATTAAATGAATTTTTTACAGCCTGCGATAATTTGCGTAACTCAGCTTCTGAATTTTTACGTATGGTAATTTCCTGTATTGTTCCTGACAAGTAATAGGTTTCTGTTTGTTTGTCTTTATAATATTTTCCGTTTATGGCGAGCCATTTAAAGGTGCCTGTTGCTGAATCGGGCAAAACAGTTTTTACTTCTATGCTAAATGATTCTCTTGTTTGTTTTGTAAAATTAGTTTCAAATTCATCAAAGTATTCCTTGTCAATTAAACTTTTTAAATGCTCTAATTTTTTTGTCTCGTTGGATTTCATTAATAACTTTTCTTCGAGATTTTCTGAGCAGGTAAATTTATCAAGGTTTTTATAAAAACTATAATAACCGAGTTCGGCAATATCTTGAGCTTCTTTTAATTTTAAAAGAGTTAGATTAAGATTTTCTGTTCTCTCCGTAATTTTATCTTCGAGGTGTTCTAATAAATTTTTGTTTTCCAACTTTTGCAATAGTAAACTATCTTTTAAATTTATTAACGTGTTTTGCAATTGAGAAATCTCATCATTTGATTTTTTTTCGTCGAGATTAAATAACTCATATTTTTCATCTTGCAACAATTTTGCATTGTAAATTACGTCGTTTATTGGCGAAGAAACACTACGTGCAACAACATAAAACAAAATAACAGTTATCAAAAAGATAAATACTAAAACAATATAAATTGGCAAATTGGTTTTTTGTACTTCTTTGTTAACTCTATTTTTACTTAACCCAATAATTACTTTTCCATCCATAATTTGAGTAGAAAATATCGCGGATCTAATTAAATATTTTGAAGTATCAATGGCGTAAAAATTAAACTTTACATTATCGCTTATTTGCGAGAAAATTTCTTCCTTGCCAGAATCAGAATTTTTTTGAGTAACCACTAAAAAATCAAATTCTTTTTTTTTATTTCGATAATAATCCAGTGATTTGTTTAGCTTCTGAAAATCATTAGCATCTAACGATAACTCTACGCCAAGTGCAATTGTACGGCTAAGTTCCGTTAATTCATTTCCTCTATATTTTAAAATAGATTGTTTTTGTTGATTAGGGAAATAATAAATAACTATTGCAGACGATATAAATAATATGGATGAAAAATAAATCCAAATTTTAAATGATATACTTCCAAAAATTTTCATGTATTAACTAATCTGGCTTTATCTCTATTAAAAAATCTACTACCTGTGATTTATTTTTTGTTCGGATAAAACCAATAGAACCCTTGTTATTAGTTACAAATTTAATCGTTTCTTCATCGGAACCAAAAAACATTGGAGGATCTGCTCTTCCTTGAAATACAAGAGATAACCAATATTTCTGCATACCTTCGGAACTAGTTTTATATATTGATCTTGCTACTATAGTTGCTAATTCAGACTTAGATGACGGCAGAGCAATCAACACTTTTTTTCTATTTTCCCAAAAGTTTTTTTCCCCTTTTAAATAGGATATAACTTGTTTTTTGGTTAACGAATTGGCGCCAATATCATTTGCTATTACAATTAAGTCTTCTGCAATTTGTGCAATTGCATTATTTGCTTTCCCCATTATGAGTAAGCAAACCACTATTGTTATGAATTTCTTAAAAGCCATACGCCAGCTGTATTTTAAATTCATAGCTATTAGGTGCACTGTTATGCGGATGACTATTAAACAAAGTATGATTGGATGAAAGTATACCAACATGCAGCTTAATATTCATCAAATGGTTAACACTATATCTGCAACCTGCAATTAATTTATTTCTGCTTAAATGACCAACATGCACATCTTTTTGAGATATATCAATAAAGTCGTAAGAAATAAATGGCGTTATTTTATCTTTTATGGTATAGCCTATATAAGTGTAGTTGCTCATATTCATTGCAATGCCCAACGAATCGCTTCCTGATTTATTTAAGCAGCTTTCATTTAAAAATTCAAACTTATCTGAAAAATAAGAAGCAGAAACAGAAAATAATTCAAAATTTATATTTCCTTTATACTTTGCTGCAATTGCTTGATGTGTGGCAGTTGCATGGCCACTATGTATTCCGGAAACGTTTCCTTGTATAAAATCGTAGTAATAAGAAATCCCAAAACGAAAATTATCTATTGGTTTGATATGAACTCCAGCCATTGCAGATGTGTTTACACCACTATCAGCAAAATCGGTTGATGAAATACCATTCCCGGCAACCAAATCGTAGCCAAATTTAATTTTACCTAAATTTTGACCTTGTAAACGTAAACCAAGCGTGTGAACGGGCACTAAATAAGAAAAGGCAATTGGTCTGTCAACAGTTGGAAAGAAAAACCTACCATGATGGTACACATCGTTCCAATAGTTAACAGGTGTATGCATTTTTCCTACAACCAAACTGTGATTTTTAAAATAGTCAAATTTTAATTGCATACGCTCAATACTCGGAATGAAAAAAGAGGGGGATTTTCCATCATATCGAATGACGTTTTCGCCTAAGAATGAAATGCGTTGTGTTAATTTTGATACAATAAAAAAATCTTGCTCACCTAAACTAAAGTAAGAATTATTCGATGTTGGGAGTGCGTCAAAGTCGTATTCAATATGACCAAAAAAATTAATCTGAGTCTTTTTTACGTCTTGTTGCGCACTCAACTTACTATATGAAACAAATAGTAGAAAAAGAAAAAATAAAATTTGTAGTTTTTGAGGCGAAGAATATCGAAGATAAAACAGTCTTTTTTTATTTATTTTATAGTTCATAAGTTTAAATTGTTGTTTTTGAATACCTAATATTGTATAACCATCAATTTTAATTTAGTAAATTAACTATAACATATTAATATTTGTTATACGCAAAATAAAAATTTATAAATTCATTCTCAAATATAAGAGATATTAGCTATAAAACAAGTCTTAAGCCCTTTTAAATTCTATAATCAAATGTGTATACTTGATATCCGAGTACTATATGGTTTAATATTATAGATAGCTTTTAGGATACAGAGGTAAGTAAACTGAATAATTAAAGATTTTGTTTAAAATGATTAATTATTTAATTAAATGTTAAAATCTTAATAGGTCTAAAGTCTATCAAAGCAGTATCTTTACCAAGTTTGTTTTTTCCAATAGTTAGGAAAGTTGCAAAGTTAAAAGGTTTAGAAAGTTAAAACAATTTTCTATTACTAAATTAGCTTATATACTTTCAAAACTTTAACAACTAACAAACTTTCAAAACTTAACTATGAAAGATACATCTATAAAATCCGTTTTAATTATTGGTTCTGGCCCTATTGTTATTGGCCAGGCATGCGAGTTTGATTATTCAGGCTCTCAGTCGGCAAACAGTCTTCGCGAAGAAGGAATTGAGGTAACGTTGATTAATTCAAATCCTGCAACAATTATGACTGATAAGGTAACTGCCGACCACGTTTATTTATTGCCATTAGAAGTAAAATCAATCGTTAAAATATTAGAAGAAAGGAAGATTGATGCCGTATTACCAACAATGGGTGGACAAACAGCGTTGAACTTGGCTTTAAAATGTGATGATTTAGGGATTTGGAAAAAGTACGGAGTAAAAATGATTGGTGTTGATATTGATGCCATAAAAGTTACAGAAGATCGTGATTTATTCAGAATAAGAATGAATGAAATTGATGTGGCAATGGCTCCATCAAAAATCGCCAAATCATTTTTAGAAGGCAAATCAATTGCTCAGGAATTTGGTTTTCCGCTAGTTATTCGACCTTCATTTACACTTGGTGGAAGCGGCGGTTCAGTAGTTTATAAAAAAGAAGATTACGATCATTTATTAAACAGAGGCTTGCAAACATCACCAATACACGAAGTTTTAATTGATAAAGCTGTTTTAGGTTGGAAGGAATATGAATTAGAATTGTTACGCGATAAAAATGATAACGTAGCCATTATTTGTTCTATCGAAAACTTTGATCCAATGGGTGTTCATACTGGAGATAGTATTACGGTTGCTCCAGCTCAAACTTTAAGCGACAGTACGTATCAAAAAATGCGCACCATGGCTATAAAAATGATGCGCAGTATTGGTAATTTTTCGGGAGGTTGTAACGTTCAGTTTGCTGTTAGTGATGATGAAAAAGAAGAAATTATTGCTATTGAAATTAATCCACGTGTATCTCGTTCTTCAGCATTAGCAAGTAAAGCTACCGGCTATCCAATTGCACGTATTGCCAGCAAATTAGCTATTGGTTACACCTTAGATGAATTAATTAATCAAATTACTAAATCAACTTCAGCTTATTTTGAACCAACTTTAGATTATGTGATTGTAAAAATTCCTCGTTGGAATTTCGATAAATTTAAAGGTTGTAATCGTGAATTAGGATTCCAAATGAAATCAGTTGGTGAGGTAATGGCAATTGGGCGTTCTTTTCAGGAAGCTTTGCAAAAAGCCTGTCAATCCTTAGAAATTAAACGTAACGGTTTAGGTGCTGATGGAAGAGAAAATACGAATCAAGCAGAGTTATTAGCCGGACTAGAGCGTCCGAGTTGGAACCGTTTGTTTATGATTTATGATGCTATGAAATTGGGCATCTCTATTAAAACTATTCAAAAATTAACTCGTATTGATATGTGGTTTTTGGAGCAAATTGAACAAATGCTTGCCTTAGAGAACGAAGTATCAAAACACAGATTAGAAGATATATCAAAAGATTTATTATACGAAGCAAAGCAAATGGGTTATGCTGATAGACAATTAGCTCATTTGATGCGTTGTTTAGAAAGTGAAGTGTATAATAAACGTAAAGAGTTTAATATTAATCGTGTTTTTAAAATGGTAGATACATGTGCTGCTGAGTTTGAAGCTAAAACACCGTATTATTATTCGACTTTTGAAGATGAAAACGAAAGTATAAGAACGGATAAAAAGAAAGTTATCATTTTAGGCTCAGGACCAAATCGTATTGGTCAGGGAATTGAATTTGATTACAGTTGTGTGCATGGCGTTTTGGCAGCTAAAGAAATGGGATATGAAACCATTATGATTAACTGCAACCCCGAAACCGTTAGTACAGATTTTAGTACAGCTGATAAATTATATTTTGAACCTGTTTTTTGGGAACATATTTATGATATTATTTTGCACGAAAAACCAGAAGGTGTTATTGTACAATTAGGCGGGCAAACGGCTTTGAAATTAGCAGAGAAGTTAGAGCGTTACGGAATTAAAATCATAGGCACAGATTTTAAATCCTTAGATTTGGCAGAAGATAGAGGAAGATTTTCTAATTTGCTAAAAGAAAATAATATTCCATATCCAAAATTTGGTGTCATTAAAGATGCCGAAGAAGCCATTACTTTATCTAAAGAATTAGGTTTCCCTTTATTGGTGCGTCCTAGTTATGTGTTGGGTGGCCAAAGCATGAAGATTGTTATTAACGAAGAAGAATTAGAACAACATGTGGTAAAATTATTACATGACTTGCCCGGTAATCAGGTGTTATTAGATCATTTTTTACAAAATGCCATTGAAGCAGAATCTGATTCTATTTGTGATGGAAAAGATGTTTACATAGTTGGCGTAATGGAACACATTGAACCAGCAGGAATTCATAGTGGCGATAGTTATGCTGTGCTGCCAACGTTCGATTTATCTGAAAATGTTTTACAGCAAATAGAACAACATACAAAAACAATTGCCGTTGCATTAAAAACAGTTGGTTTATTAAATATTCAATTTGCCGTAAAGGATGAAGTAGTATATATTATTGAAGCAAACCCAAGAGCCTCTCGTACCGTTCCTTTTATTGCTAAGGCCTACGATGAACCTTATGTAAATTATGCAACTAAAGTAATGCTAGGCGCCAAGGTAAAAGACTTTAATTTTCAACCAAAGAAAAAAGGATATGCCATTAAAATACCTGTATTTAGTTATGAGAAATTCCCTGAAATTCAAAAAGAACTAGGGCCTGAAATGAAGAGTACAGGCGAAGCTATTTATTTTATTGATGATTTGTACGATGAGTATTTTCAAAACATATACAGTGAGAGGAATCTATATTTAAGTAAATAAAAATTAGCCCTGACAATAAAAGTCAGGGTTTTTTTATGACTTATAGTTTGATTTTAATTTTTTGAGCGTGTCCCGCCAGCTGGCGGGTCAGGCTTTCTGTTTCAATCTTTTTGAAAAGGAGACACAAATAGGATTCCCGCGTCAATCCTTCACGCAGGTTTATCGTCATCCGAGGAACGAAGCTAGCTCAAACGCAATTTTACTATATATGATGCATCATAAAGGAACGTTCGTAATATGACGCATGAGCAATTGTAGTGAAAATCCTTTTGCCTGTCTCTTGCAAAAGATTGCAACGAAAAGTGCGACCCGCTGCATCTTTGCGGGGCATGCCCAAAAAATAATAATTACATCTTTTATTTACTTGCCTAATACCACAATTTAGGGCACAAAAAAAGGGTAAGCTACTTTCATCGCACCGCTCAACCATCTACCCTTGCTATGTTCCCATCCTGGGGGATTTGACAGGAGCTGGTCGTGAAAGACTTACCCACCGCAAAAATATCAAATATATTTCACATATCGTTACTATTTATTAAAAAAAGCTAGGCAAAGCATCTCATATGTTATAGTGTTTAGCGTCATCGGTATTTCATTATCGCGTATAATTTTGATAAAAATGATATGTTAGCTATATTTATACTTTCATTTTCTATACTTTATGAATATTTCAATTGTCATTCCATTATTTAACGAAGAAGAATCTTTGACAGAACTTCATGACTGGATTAAAAGAGTGATGGATGAAAACAAATATTCCTACGAGATTTTATTTATAGATGATGGTAGTAAAGATAAGTCATGGCAGGTTATTGAATCTCTAGCAACTAAAAATCATTGTGTAAAAGCAATTAAATTCCGACGTAATTATGGCAAATCTCCAGGTTTGCATATTGGTTTTGGAGAAGCTCAAGGAGATGTGGTTATTACTATGGATGCTGATTTACAGGATTCTCCGGATGAAATACCTGAATTATATAACATGATTATTTTAGGTAATTATGATTTAGTGAGTGGGTGGAAACAAAAGCGCTTTGATAATACATTAACTAAAAATATTCCTTCAAAATTATATAACTGGACCAATCGTAAAATATCAGGCATTAAATTACATGATATGAATTGTGGTTTAAAAGCTTATCGCAAAGATGTTGTAAAAAGTATTGAAGTGTATGGAGAGATGCATCGCTTTATTCCGGTTTTAGCTAAAAATGCAGGCTTTTATAATATTGGCGAAAAAGTAGTTCAACATCAGGCACGTAAATATGGAGTTAGTAAATTTGGCTGGGAACGTTTTATTAATGGCTTTTTAGATTTATTAACCATTACATTTTTATCGAAATTTGGTAAACGGCCAATGCATTTTTTTGGATTAATTGGCACCTTGATGTTTGTAGTTGGTTTATTTTCTGCCCTGTATCTTGGAGTAGATAAAGCCTACCATGTTTTTAATCATTTACCGGCACGATTATTAACGAATCGCCCTTCATTTTTTATTGCACTTACAGCTATGGTATTAGGAACGATGTTATTTTTAGCAGGCTTTATCGGCGAGTTAATACTCAGAAATTCTTCAGATCGCAATAATTATTTGTTAGAGAAAAAAATTAATCTTTAGGTTTATTGCAAAAGCCAAAATTCTTGTTAATTATATAAAAGCTAAACTATAGAGTGATGCAAGAAGAACAGCCTAAAAGAAAGCCCCGCATTCCTTTGTCTTCAGAAGAACTATTTTATTATAAAAAACTAAAACAATTAAACCAACTTAGGCAAATTGAAGAGTTTAAAAAAACTAATTTTTATAAAATATTTAATCGTATAAATGTTTTTCTTGCAGCTTTTTTAACCTATTGTTTATTTAGTATTTTAGTTCTTTGCCAGTGGGAAAAAACATCGATTAAAACAGTCGAATGTTCTTTTGATAAATATTATGAGGAAAATCAAAAACTTTCTATTGATGAAATAAATATAATTACTTCCACTGGCGAGTTTATACCAATAAAAACTAAAGATTTGTTTCAAGAACCTATGGCAATGGAAGATATTTACATTGGAAGGGATTTTATTTTCAAGAAAACATTAAAAGTTAAACTTGAGAATCATACTACTTCTTTTTGGCATTTTTACACGTACCCTGCATTCACGGTAAGCTTATTTGCTTTATGTATGGGCTTTTTTATTTATAATTTAAATAGGCACTTAACTGTAAATGGCTTATTAACCGCATTTGGTTTGTTTAGTTTGGCAAGTTTGTACTTTGTGTTATTATAGTTTTTAATTTTAGCAAAGCCTTTATTCTAAAATATAAGGCAAGAGACACAAAACCTAGACCAACACTTAAGGCTAACCAAACGCCGTAAACTTTATAATTAAATGTAAAGGCAAGCAAATAACATAAAGGCAGAGCAATAACCCAATATCCAATAAACGCAATGTAGGTTGGAAATTTATAATCATCTAGGCCTCTTAATGCACCGATGGCAACAACCTGAGTGCCGTCAAATAATTGAAAAAAAGCAGCAAATAATAATAGTTTGGATGCAATTAAAATAATTTCTTGGTCGTTACTAAAAATGGTTGGCAAAAATGTATTGAAACAAATAAATAGTAATGCCATAAAGCCCATTGTTACAATAACAGATTGATAGGATGTTTTAATAGCTAATTTTACGGCATCCAAATTATTTGATGAGTAAAAATTTCCTACTCTTATAGTAGTAGCACTTCCAATTCCACTGGCAAACATGTAAGTAAAAGCCGCTAAACTTAAGGCAATACCATGTGCATCAATTTGTTCTTTACCAAAAACACCTGCTAATAATCCTGCAATTGCAAATGCAGCTACTTCAAATGTAAATTGAAGGGCAGAGGCAAGCCCATCTTTTAATAATGACCAAAAATGAAGTGCATTTATTTTTACCTCCTTGTAATATTTAGAAAATGAATTAACCGTTTTATGGTTAAATACAAATACTAAAAATCCAATTCCCATAAATACTCTTGCTATAAATGTGGCCCAACAAGAGCCCATGTAGCCTAGTTCAGGCAATTCAGCATAACCATAAATCAATAAGTAATTTAAAATAATATTGATGATGTTTCCAATAACGCTAATGTACATAGCTGCTTTGGTGTTGCTCAACCCTTCGGTATATTGCTTACAAACAAAAAATAATGCCACAGGAATAATAGAAAAAATAAGCACATTAAAAAAAGGAATAGCTAAGGCTACAACGTCTTCCGGTTGCTGCATGAGGGCTAGTAGTGGAGATGAAAAAAACAGAATAATAAATAATACAACCGCCACAATCATATTTATAAACAAAGAGTTTTTAAATAAGGAAGCCTTCTCTTTTTCGTTTTGATTAATATGTGCTTCGGTAATAGCAGGCGTTAATACGTAACTCATTCCGATGCTAAATACTAATAAAATGATGTATAAATTATTAGATAAAATGCCAGCTGCCTGTTCCGTATTACCTAATTTCCCCAAAAAAATATTATCCACCATCCCCGTAATAATATGCCCAATTTGAGTTAATATTAATGGGATAGATAAAGAAACAGTTTCTTTAAGATGCGTATGTTTGAGAAAAGTTTTCAATCGGGCAGCAAATGTAATAGAATTTTTGATTAAATCTGGCTAAACAGTGGGCATAGTTTTACTCCAAAACATTGATATAATGCCTTTTTTCATTCAAATTGTTATTATATTTGTATTCTCAAAAAACAATTGATGCAACGAGTAACTCTAAAAGATAAAACCTTTGTTCCATATATTTCTTCAGATAAAATTTCTGCAAGTGTTTATCAAATGGCTCAAAAAATAAATGTTGATTTAGTAAATGACATGCCGTTGTTCTTAGTGGTGTTAAATGGGTCATTTATGTTTGCGGCCGATTTGCTTAAAGAAGTAATTATCCCATGTGAAATTTCTTTTATAAAATTAGCATCCTACCATGGCACAAGCAGTACTGGAACAGTTACTGAAATGATTGGGTTAACAGAAGAGATTAAAGGAAGGACAGTAGTTATTGTTGAGGATATTGTTGATACCGGAACAACTTTAGAAAAATTAGTTTCATTATTAATAAAAAAAGAAGTGAAGCAAATTAAAGTAGCTACTTTTTTATTTAAACCTGATGCGTATAAAAAACAAATTAAAGTTGATTATATAGGAATGGAAATACCTAACGATTTTGTTGTTGGTTATGGATTAGATTATGATGGGTTGGGAAGAAATATGAAAGAAGTGTATGTACTTGATTCAAAAAAATAAATAGCAAAAATATAAATCATGAGTAACATGTTAAATCTCGTTTTATTTGGACCTCCAGGTGCCGGAAAGGGCACTCAATCTGAAAAGTTAATTGATAAATATGGCTTAGTACATTTATCTACAGGTGATATTTTGCGTAGCGAAATTGCAAGAGGAACAGTTCTTGGTATGGAAGCAAAGCAAATTATGGATCGTGGAGATTTAGTAAGTGATGACATTGTTATTGGAATGATTGAATCAAAATTAGACGCAACTCCTCATGCTAATGGATTTATTTTTGATGGGTTTCCTCGTACCCAAACTCAGGCAATTGCATTAGATGATTTGTTACAAAAGAAGGGAACTGCAATTAGTGCCATGTTGGCGCTTGAGGTAGATAATGAAGAATTAGTAAAACGTTTATTGATTCGTGGAAAAGCTTCAGGAAGACCGGATGATCAAAATGAGGAAATAATTAGGAATCGCGTAAACGAATACAACAATAAAACATTACCTCTAAAAAAATACTATTCAGAACAGGGCAAATTTCATTCTATAAACGGAATAGGTACAATCGATTCCATTTTTAGTGAATTGGTTGAGCGTATTGTTTTTGTTAAAGCAGAAATTGAATTAACAATGTTGGAAAATGACATTGAACATTTGGATTTAACCATTAATGACTTTGAAGTAGCTACAGAAATTTCTGAAGAATTAAAACAAGATATTGAAGAAGTAAGAAAAACTGAAACTAAAAAAGGTATTCCTACTACAAAGCCATCTTCTCCAAAACCAAAAGTTTCGGCTAAGAAGGTTGAACTGAAGAAAGCGGTTACAAAAAAAATAATTAAAAAAACTGCGCCTGCAAAAAAAATAGTTAAAAAAGTGGTAGCTAAAAAAGTTGTAAAGAAAGCGACTCCAAAAAAAGCTGTCAAAAAAATTGTTTCTAAAAAAGCAGTTGCAAAAAAAATTATTAAGAAAGTTGCTCCAAAAAAATTAGTTAAAAAGGTAGTAAAGAAAAGCGCGACTAAGAAAATTGCTCCGAAAAAAACAGTTAAGAAAGCAGTTAAAAAAGTTGCTCCAAAAAAAGCAGTTGCTAAAAAAGTAGTTAAAAAAATAGCCGCCAAAAAAGCAGTTGCTAAAAAGAAAGTTGCTCCAAAAAAAGCAGCTAAAAAGAAAAAATAATAATGATTTACTTAATCTAAACAATTTGTTTATAATAGTTGTAGATAAGTTTGAATCTTAAATCAAAATAAGGGTGGATAATAATTTTGTTGATTACGTAAGAATTTGTTGCCGAAGTGGCAAAGGTGGTAAAGGCTCAACGCATCTGCATCGTGATAAGCTAACTGCTTTTGGAGGACCTGATGGTGGTGATGGAGGACGTGGTGGACATGTTATTTTACGCGGCAATAAGCAATTTTGGACACTTATTCATTTAAAGTATCGTAAACATATTATTGCTACTGCAGGTGGTGATGGTGGTTCATCCCATAAATCAGGGAAGGAAGGTGAAGATGAAATTTTAGATGTTCCATTGGGGACCATTGCCCGTGATTTAGAAACAGGAGAATTTATTTGTGAAATTACCGAAGATGGTCAAGAAATTATTTTGATGAAAGGCGGAATGGGAGGAAGAGGAAATGCTCATTTTAAATCTCCTACAAATCAAACTCCCCGGTACTCTCAACCAGGAGAAGAGGGGAAAGAAGAGTGGAAAATTTTAGAACTTAAAGTATTAGCAGATGTAGGTTTAGTTGGTTTCCCAAATGCAGGAAAATCAACATTATTATCAGTAGTTTCGGCTGCTAAACCCGAAATTGCTAATTATCCTTTTACAACTTTAACACCCAATTTAGGAATTGTACCTTACAGAAATTATAAAAGTTTTGTAATGGCAGATATTCCTGGAATTATTGAAGGCGCAAGTGAAGGGAAAGGTCTTGGGGTTAGATTTTTAAGACATATTGAACGGAACTCCAGTTTATTATTTTTGGTTAGTTGCCAAAGTGATAATATATACGAAGAGTATAAAATACTATTAAACGAATTAAAACAGTACAATCCTGAATTATTAGATAAGCAAAGAATTTTAGCTATTTCTAAGTGCGACACCATTGACGAAGAATTAATCATGGAATTAGAAAAAGATTTAAATAAACGCATGAAAGGCAAATTCAAAATTCCTTATATTTTCTTTTCATCACAAACCGGACATAACGTTCAGGAGTTAAAAGATATGTTGTGGCAGCAGTTGAATTAATTGAATATGAAATTGCGATGTTTGCTTAAACACAAATGATTAAACTGGAACTGATTTTTGATTATAAATATAAATTTTGAAAAAAGTATTTTTAATAATTGCTTCCTTAATAACTTTAACGGCGTGTTCAGTTGATCCTGAAATAAAACCTATCATTTCTGGCAACGATGTAAAAGAAATTATTCCACCAGGTTGGCCTACCCCTTTTTATAATTATGCTAATAACCCATTAACGGCCGATGGTTTTATGTTAGGAAGAACTCTGTTTTATGATCCTATATTATCTTTAGATAACACCATTTCTTGCGGTTCATGTCATCAGCAATTTGCGGCATTTTCTCATTCAGGCCACGATGTAAGTCATGGAATATATGGCTTATTGGGCACTAGAAATGCCCCAGTAATTCAAAATTTAAATTGGAACACATCCTTTATGCATGATGGAGGCATCAATAATATTGAGGTAATGCCTTCAGCCCCAATTACTAATCCAGTAGAAATGAATGAAACGATGACTAATATTGTTTCTAAATTGTCGTTTAGTGAAAAATATAAAAAATTGTTTACAAATGCCTTTGGTGATAATGTTATAAATTCACAACGTATATTTAAAGCTATGGCCCAATTTATTGGTACAATTTATTCATATAACAGCAAATATGATATGGTTAAATTAGGGAAAGCTACATTTTCAGACCAAGAACAAGCTGGTTACAATTTATTTGTACAAAAATGTGCTTCATGCCACAAGGAACCATTATTTACTGACTACCAATTTCGTAATAATGGCCTAAGCGTTAATATGAATTATAACGATAGCGGTCGTGCAGGTATTACAGGAGATCCACTCGATAAATTTAAATTCAAAACACCATCACTTCGTAATATCGAAAAATCAGGACCGTATATGCATGATGGACGATTTGCAACATTAGATCAATGTATCAATCATTATACATCTGGGATTTTTTATAGCGCAACTTTAGACCCTCAATTAACAAATGGAATTTCATTATCAGATCAGGAGAAAGCGAATATTAAAGCATTTTTAAAAACATTAACCGATACTAAATTCTTAACAGACTCTAAGTATTCAGAAACTAACTAACTACAATGAATCGATTTAAAATTATATTTTTGCTTGGATTATTAATAGGAGCTTATGCTTGTAAAAAAAATCAAGTAGGAGGCAGGGCTACTATAAAAGGTGTAATTGTGCATCATAGCAAACCAATACCAAATGCGGTAGTTTATATTAAATATAATGCCATCGACTTTCCAGGGGATAATTCAGCATTATATGATAGCCATGTAACTGCTGACAACAATGGCAATTATAGTGTTTCGGTTTTTAAAGGGACGTATTATTTATATGCAGTTGGTAAGGATTTAGATATACCATTACCTAATGATGTTAAGGGGGGATTGTCAATTTCAATTAGAAATAATGAAAATTTAGTAAAGAGTATTGCTGTAACAGAATAGTTAGTGTTATTTTTGAATAAAATTTATCTTTGAAAAATAGATTAAAAATATTTTTTTCTTTTGCATTACTGTTAAGTTTTAGTTGGCAGTGTGCGGCTAAATCTATACTGTTTTTAAGTTTCAAATTCAATCAAAAAGAATTAGCGGCTACCGTTTGCGAAAACAAAGAAAAACCAAAAAGTTGTTGTGAAGCTAAATGTTATTTAGAAAAAGAAATAAAAAAAGAAGAAAAGCGTGAGTCAGATTCCTCTAGTCCCATTAAAGATAAAACTGAGAAATCCGAATTAAGAACTGGATTAATAAATTTTGTGTTTGCTCCAGCTCTTGCTGCCAAAAAGATGATCCTATCAAAATCAGGAAATCTTCCTGATGACATAAGTTTTTCTATTTTTCATCCACCAAGTTTATAGTTTTTTAATTTTCTGACATGTTCAACAATTGAATACTGTCTCTTTGTAAATTATAAATTAAAAACACTCATATGAACACTGTATTGTATGTTTTTATTGTCTTGATATTAATTTTATTAAACGAGTTCCGTTTAATAAAAAAATACATCAGGGCTCACGAAAACAATAATAAAAAAATGATTTTCGAAAAATCCGGTCTATTTTTAATAAAGCTATTCTGCGAGTTTAAAAATTGGTTAGATCATAAAGTTTTAAATAACGAATTAAAATATTAATTAACATGAAAAAAATAGTAATATTATTTGTAGTTGTCATCATAGCATTGACCTCCACAAACTGTAAAAAAGACAAAGTAACCGAACCAGAACCAACACCAAATTCACCCGCAGCAACAACTGGGAATTTAAAAATCTATTTTGAAGCAATGGTTGGTGATTCTGCTTTGGTATTATCAACATCTACCTATACAAATCAAGCAGCAGATACCTTTAATGTAACAGTATTTAAATATTATATTAGTAACATCAAAATTACTAAATCAGATAATTCTGTTTTTATTGAACCTAATAGTTATCATTTAATTGATCATTCAGATGAAGCTACTTTAACAGTAAACATAGCTAATGTTCCTTATGGAAGTTACAAGGCTATTGAATTTATGATAGGTGTTGATAGTACAAAAAGTGCAGCAGGCTCTGGGGCTCAAACAGGCGCATTAGATGTTGCTAATGGTATGTATTGGATGTGGAACAGTGGATATATTATGGCTAAAATGGAAGGCACGTCTAATCAATCGGGCGCTACTAATAAAAATTTAAAATTCCATATTGGTGGTTTTAGTGGGGTTAATAAAACCATGAGAGTTGTGTCGCCAAGTTTTGGTTCATCAACAGCAGAGGTTACGAGTTCGGCATCACCAATAATTCATATGAAAAGCGATTTGTATGAATGGTTTACATCGCCTACTATTGTTAATTTTTCGACTACGCATACGGTGCACATGCCTGGAGCTTCTGCAAAAATAATTGCAGATAATTACGCTAATATGTTCACAGTAGAACATATTCATAGTAACTAAATTATATTTTTCGAATACATCGTGTTTAGTCATGAATCAATCTTCCCAGATGGTTAGATTTTTTCATGGCTTACGATGACTTTCCATTTAAAATCAAACCATTATAGATGAATAAACTTAAAGTCCTAATTATGCTTTGTTGTTTGTTATTTACATTCAACTCAGTAGCTTGTGATATTTGCGGAAGTTATATGGGCATTACACCATACGACAATAAAAACAGTATTTCTTTTCTTCATAGATATAGAGTATTTAATGGCTATAGAAGTTATCAAACCCATAGTCAGTTTTTTCCAAAGGCAGCTTATAGAACGTTGCATGGTGGAGACGAAGCATCTGACTCATTACAAAACATAAATCGAAATCATTCAAGTAGGGATTTTGAGTCTTATAAGATATTTGAACTGCGCCTAAAGTATTTTATTTTAAAGAGATTAGAGCTAAATATATTTATTCCTATATTAAATAATAAATCAAAATCTGACAACGACTATATTAGTAATACAGGATTTGGAGATATTTCTTTAAATTCTGGCTTTCATTTGGTAATTCCTAAAGCTGATGTAAGAATTAGACACAAATTAATCATTGGTGCAGGAATAAAACTGCCAACCGGAAATTTTTATGCACATGATAGTAATAGTAATCGTTTGCCATTTGAAATGCAAGCTGGCACAGGGAGTACCGATGGCTTTGCTTATATTAATTATGTGTGTATGACAAAAAAAATGGGCGTCAATTTAAATTTTAATTATAAAGCAAATGGTAAAAACATTTTTCAGGAAAAATTATGCAATAGTCATAACGAATTCGTGTCAGTTTTTTATAAGCTACAATATAAAAATGTTTTATTTTACCCATCCGTTCAAGCTAATTATGAATTTACAAATGGTTTAAGTGTAAAAAGAACATTGCAAAATAATACGGAAGTAAATTCTTTGTTATTAGGCCCAGGCATTGATTTTTATTATAAAAAATTTTCTGTAAATACTTCCTGGCAATTTACTGTAGCTGAAAAAATAAATGATGGCAATCTGAAAAGTGCAGGAAGAATTAGTGTAGGAATAAATTATAGTTTTAGTAGGAAAGACAAGAGTTAATTTAAACACATGAAATAGCCATGTTTTTCAGAAGGATAAACGCTTCCCGATAACTTAGGATAAAAAACAATATCTTAAAATGCATGAAAGAAGTCTATTATTCAAATAGTTTAATCTGATTTATTAGATTTTTAAAACCCGATAAGTCTTTCTCTAAAATTCCCTATATTTATCCTTTATTTTTAAAATGATGGAATTAAATACATTGACTGCTATTTCTCCTGTTGACGGTCGTTACCGAAGAGTAACCAACGAATTAGCAGCTTACTTTTCGGAATTTGGATTAATTAGATACCGTGTGCAAGTTGAAATTGATTATTTTATCTTGTTATCCCAACAAGGCTTGCCTCAGTTACCTCAATTAAACGAAAGTCAAATTGCTGGTTTAAAAACAGTTTACCAAAACTTTTCGTTTGCAGATGCTGAAGTTATTAAGGAAACAGAAAAAACAACTAATCATGATGTAAAGGCAGTTGAGTATTTCATAAAAGAAAAATTAAAAGCTCAAGGTTTAGAAAATTATTTAGAGTTTGTGCATTTTGGTTTAACATCGCAGGATATAAATAATACATCAATTCCATTGTCGCTTAAACATGCTACAAAAGATGTTGTATTACCAAACTTAACACAAGTAACTGATAAATTAATTAGCTTGGCTAAAGATTGGAAGCATGTTTCTTTATTGGCTCGTACTCACGGTCAGCCAGCTTCCCCAACTCGTTTAGGGAAAGAAATTTATGTATTTGTTGAGCGCTTACAAATTCAAATCAATCAATTAAATGCTATTCCTTTTTCTGCAAAATTTGGAGGTGCTACAGGTAATTTTAATGCGCATTATGTAGCTTATCCAAAAAACGACTGGATTAAATTTGGGAACGAATTTGTAAACAATACGCTTGGTTTAAGCCGTAGTCAGTTTACTACGCAAATTGAGCATTACGATAATATTGCCGGTTACTGCGATGCGTTAAAAAGAATCAATACCATACTGATAGATTTATGTCGTGATATTTGGACATACGTGAGCATGGAATATTTTAAACAAAAATTAAAAGCAGGAGAAATTGGATCTTCCGCTATGCCACATAAAGTAAATCCTATTGATTTTGAAAATGCTGAAGGTAATTTGGGTATGGCAAATGCCATCTTAGAACATTTATCAGCCAAGCTTCCATTATCTCGTTTACAAAGAGATTTAACTGATAGTACAGTATTAAGAAATTTAGGGGTTCCTGTTGCACATATTTTAATTTCTTACAAAAGCATTTTAAAAGGCTTGGATAAATTAATATTAAACGAAGAAATTTTTAATAGAGATTTAGAAAATAATTGGGCAGTAGTTGCGGAAGCGGTTCAAACGATTTTACGTAGAGAAGGTTATCCAAAACCCTACGAAGCGTTGAAAGATTTAACTCGCACTAATACTCAAATCACTAAAGATTCGATGCATACATTTATTAATAGTTTAAATGTAAGCGTTGAGGTAAAAGAAGAATTATTACAGATTACACCTCAAAACTTTGTAGGACAAAATCCGGAGTTTTAACCTTTCGACCCCGCTCAGGGTGACATTTTTGTCAGTTCGAGCGCAGTCGAGAACAAACAAAAAATGAAAGTAGCTGGTTTCACAATCATACGCAATGCGATAAAATTTGATTATCCTGTGGTTGAAGCCATTACTTCTATTTTGCCGATATGCGACGAATTTATTGTAGCAGTAGGTGATAGCGAAGATGAAACTTTGCAATTGATAAAAAACATCAACTCTCCAAAAATTAAAATTATTGAAACTGTTTGGGATGATTCACTTCGTCAAGGAGGACAAGTACTTGCCATTGAAACTAACAAAGCATTTGATGTCATTAGTAAAGATGTTGATTGGTGTTTTTATATTCAGAGCGACGAGTGTGTGCACGAAAAACATTTAGCATCAATTAAAGATGCGATGCAGAAATACAATGACGATAAACAAGTTGAAGGTTTATTATTTAATTACGTACATTTTTACGGCACATATAATTACGTTGGTAATTCTCGTAGATGGTATCGTAAAGAAATAAGAATTATAAAAAACGATAAAAGCATTCGTTCTTATAAAGATGCGCAAGGCTTTAGAAAAACTGATAATAGCAAATTACAAGTGAAACCAATCAATGCTGAGATTTATCATTATGGTTGGGTAAAGCCTCCCAAAGCACAACAGGCTAAGCAAGAGAATTTTCATAAGATGTGGCATGATGATGAATGGATGAAAAAAAACATTGCACATGTAGAAGAGTTCGATTATTCTCAAATAGATAGCCTGGAAGAATTTAAAGGCACGCATCCAAAAGTTATTCAGGAACGTATTAACGCTGCCAATTGGAATTTTAAATTTGATAAATCCCAAATCAAATTAACTGCAAAAAATAAAATTTTATTATTGATAGAAAAAACTACTGGCTGGAAAGTTGGAGAGTATAAAAATTATAAAATAAAATAATCATCAATAAGTAAAATTGCATACAGAACTAACCAAAATTATTTGATTCCTTTTGAATTTTCCAATGGAATGATTTATTTTTTCAGAACATTTAATAATTAGGATTTAAGACTTTTAAATTACGTTTAATTTTTTGGCTTAAGTAGCTTTATAGCTGCATTTTCTTTTTTACGCATTAATTCAGCATCTGCTTTAGATTTATCTTTATAACCACACAAATGTAAAACACCATGTATTAGTACTCGGTGAAACTCTTCATCAAAAGTAACTTTAAATTTTTCGGCATTTTCTAAAACACGTTCAATGCTAATGAAGATATCGCTATTAATCGTTTTTCCTTCGGTGTAATCAAAAGTGATAATATCAGTAAGCGTATTATGATTTAAATGCTTGATGTTTATTTCAAGCAACTCATCATCTGTACAAAAAACATAATTAATAGTTCCAACGTTGTATTTTTCTTTTTCGGTAATAGTTTTTATCCATTGCTTAAGGTTGGTTTTTTCTTTAAGCTTAAATGAAATGCTTTGATTGTTGAAGGAAATTGCCATTTTATTTAAGAGAATTAATTTTCTTTATCATTATATAAAATAATACCAAGCCAATTAATGGAAGGCTTATTTTAAAAAGGTATTCATTTTTTTGAGTTTTAATGAAGTTGATTACTAATAAAATTGTAGCTAAAACATTAAATAGGATACCAATAATTAATAAAATTTTAAGGTGGGATTTTTTCATTTAATAAAGAGAGGCGGTATTAATTCAAATTAAACGTCAACAAAACTTGTTGTCCATTATTATTAAATTCGACTTGATCTGCTAGATTTTTCATTAAAAAAACACCACGACCATTTGGTTTGTCGATGTACAAAGGATCTGTAGGATCGGGCAAATTATTGTAATCAAATCCATTTCCTTCATCTGCTATAGAAAACTTGATGTTGTTTCCTCCTGATTCAAATCCAATTTTAATATACTTTTCGGGATTACCTTCATTACCATGATAAATAGCATTATTTACTGCCTCCGTCACTGCAATTAATATATTACCGTAATTATCTTCATTCAAGTTAAACACATCGCAAACGTCTTCTACTAAACGCTCAACTAATCTAATATTATCCGATGAAGATGTAATATTTAAAGTTTCTCCTTTGGCTGGTATCATTTATTTACGCTATTAAAATATTCATTTACTTTTTGTTTGTAATAAGGTGTCAAACTTGGCGAAACAGTATTTAACAATTCCAGTTCTTTTTCCTTGAGTCTTTTATACTCTAAAAATTGCGCAGGGTTACTTAAAACTTGATTTTTTGCCTCATTACTTTTCCTTTGTTCGTCTTGCTCGCGTTCACGCTCCGCTTTTTCGCTTTCTAATAGTTTAGTAATAATATCTTGCTGGCGTTTCATCGTTTCTTGAGTAATTTGACGATTAACGATGTCTTTTTCTGTTTGTTCCATTAAATCCGCAATATTTCCACCAGGATTAGAGCCTCCTTCTTTTTTAATTTTATCCATCATTTGCTGCATTTGTCGCCTTAAGGCTTCTTGTTGCGCTGCCATTTTTGCCAGTTGCTCACTCATTCCCTGACCTTGCTGTCCTGGCATCATTCCTTGCTGTCCTTGTTGTCCTTGTCCGCTTTTACCTCCCGGTTTTTGCCCACCAGGTTTTTCTCCCGGCTTACTTCCTGGTTTTTGTCCGCCAAGTTTTTGCCCTTGTTCCAATTGTTTTTTTAATTCTTCTAATTGCTTATTTAATTGCTGCTGCATTTGCTTCATGCTTTGCATACTTGGTTTTCCTTCGCCAGGTTTTGAACTTGGTTTTTGACCCTTGCCTGGTTTTTTGCAACTTCCGCTTCCTGGCTTACTTTCTTTAGATGCTTTCGCTTCCTTTTGCATTTGTTCTAAAGATTCGT